>JAFVSW010000260.1 GCA_017503545.1 Lentisphaeria bacterium
CAGTCTTGCGTACCAAATAACCTGACCGGAAGTTTGTCCATTTGGGGCATTGACCAGCATCCACTCTTCGCCATTTGTCAGCAACCCCAGACGAACATCATTGATCCGGCATAACTTGGTCATTTTATCCAATGCCGATGCCGCCCAGTCATCCTTCCGGGAAACAGAATTCAGAGATGCTCCGGGGGCTAATTGCGCCACAAAAATCATTGGTTTATCATAATTGTCTTTGATAACCCAATCCGGAGTAAAACTGCCGTTACCATCTTCGGCGGCGATGGTATATTCCTTGCCTGAACTTAAAATTTCTTCCGGGATTTCGAGAAAATCCGTCAGAACCATTTTGATCCATGCCTGATGAAGCTCTTTCATCGCAGGATCTTCATCATTCAAGGCATCGCACCACTCTTCGTAAGCATTGCGGATTCTTTTCTTTGAATCCGGATAGATCGCCTCCAATCCCTGTGGAAAGACTTTATCCAAAACGCTGACCGCAAGAAACGGTCCGGAAATCTCGACTAAAGAGAGCCATTCTGTATGTTTTGACAATTTTGCCATTATTTTGCCCCCCATGCTTTATTCTGCGGAATCAGAAAAATCACTGCCACCGGGAATGTTCGTGTTTGCGGGTCAGCGTAATGTTTATCAATAATGGCACATTCCCGTTCTTTTTCTTCCGGAATCCGTGCCAAACGGGTACGCAGAGCATCCATATCTTTTTTGAGCTGATTTTTTTCTTCTTCAGAAAATTCCGCAAAGTTAAAGGTCATCTGATACATTTCCGGCTCTGCCAGTTCTTTACTGATATTGGCTTTCAGGTCATCCAAAATGTTGATGATATCTTTCTTTTCGCTCTCTTTACGCCGCTCAATGGTATTATTCAAAAACTCCAAACGCTCTTTGGATCGAGCTTCTACTGCTGCCATAATAGAGTTTTCACTTGCGTCAAAACGTTCTTTTAATACAGCAAAGATACTTTCAGAAATATCATCATTGGGAATGGATTCTGTAAGCAAACTTTCCAACTCTTTCTGTGTCGTAAAACGCCGGAAAGAATCGTGTTTCAATTCACCACCGGAAAGGGTTAATTCTTCGTGCAAACGATGGTGATCTCCGCCGGTGATTACCAAACGTGACCAGACAAGTACTGCCGGATTTGCCAGTACTGCGATACTCTTTACTGCCACACGATGGAGATTTTTAATATCATCCAATTTCCAAATTTCTTCACGCAAAAGCCGGAGCGACATTTGAACCAGTTTGTGATTTAAGTGTGCAAGAACAATGTCTTCACGCCCCTTGACCGCATTGTGATCAAAGGTAATCGGGCGTTTTTCGTGAGTATGCGGATGATTCAAACCTGTCAACGCTTGTGCCCAGGAACCCGAAAGCGGGGGAACATCAAAAGCCACATTGTCTGCCAACCCCGGTTTGGAAACTGCGGTCAATTCCGGCTTGCCCGCAATATTTAAAGCGACTTGTACGGCATTAACAATATGTTCCGGGGTAAGATGAAAGTCACTTCTGGAATCATTCAAATGTTCATGTAATTTTACAATGCGTTCCTGCAATGCTTTTTCGGCTGCAACAAGTTTCCTTGCCCGTTTCCTTTTCTCTTCCACCGAGTGGGTATCCAATATTGATCCGTTACCCAGCATGGCATCTTCGATCTGTCTGGCAATAACTGGTCCGACACTGCCCAAATCCTCACGGATAGTATCAATTTTTATAGCAGCACGC
>JAFVSW010000261.1 GCA_017503545.1 Lentisphaeria bacterium
GCCCAGATACTGCGGTGACCTTCATCTTTGTGAAAAAAACTGCGACGGCATCCTTCGGGGAAGATCATACAATCTCCGCTTTCGACAAAATACTCTTTCCCATCAATGCGAATTTCCGACCCGTAATAAGGGATTTTTCGGCAAGGCAATAAGCAGGTCACGGCAGTATACGGCATCGGTGCTGGGAAATTGGGAAACGGCGGCAAAACTACAGTATCCGCCCCGGTGACCCAATTGATTCGAATTCTCGGCAGAAGTGCAGATTTTACGTAATCAGATATATTATTTGCGTAATCCGACATAGTGGAACTTCCTTTTTATGCTACATTATTAATATAGCATCAGAATGTCCGTTTACAAAGCCAAATATATCTTTTATGTAAGGAGGATGACGACATGAAAACTTTAAGCAAAGAAGTTCTGCATGACAAAATCCGCGGCTGTTTTCTTGGCAAGAATATCGGCGGTACTCTGGGGGCTCCGTTCGAGGGTAAAACTGAAATGAACAACCTCGAGTTCTATGCCCAGAAACTGGATGGCAATCCCGAACCGAATGATGATCTCGACCTGCAGCTGGTCTGGCTGACTCTTGCTGAGTATTACGGTCTTTACCGCCTGACTCCGCGGCTGATCGGGGAATATTGGATCAATGCTATCATCGGTCCCTGGAACGAATATGCAGTTTGCCGCTGGAATTGCCAGACCGGATTCTATCCGCCGCTTTCCGGTTCTGTTGATAATGACGAATGGCCTATGAGCAACGGAGCATGGATCCGGAGTGAAATCTGGGCATGTATCTTCCCCGGCGATCCGGATCGGGCAATTGAATTCGCCTGGCTGGATGCCAGTTGCGATCATTTCGGCGAAGGTGTTTATGCAGAAATGTTCACTGCCGCACTGGAATCCGCAGCTTTCGTCGAAAACGACTTGCGCAAACTGATCACCATAGGTCTTTCCAAAATTCCGGCCGACAGCCGGATCGCACGCAGTGTCAAATTGGTCTGCGGCTGTTTTGACAACGGCGACGATTGGATCACCGCCCGGAACAAGGTCGTTGAAGTTTCCGCCGATCTCGGCTGGTTCCAGGCACCGGGAAATATCGGTTTCATGGTGATCGGTCTGCTTTACGGTCGCGGGGATTTCGGTCGTACCATCTGTATTGCCGCCAATTGCGGCGACGACACGGACTGCACTGCCGCAACGGCAGGGGCAATCCTTGGAATCCAGCTGGGGGCTGAACAGATCCCGGAAAATTGGAAAAAACCGATCGGTGACGCAATTCTGACCAAAAGTTTCAACAAGTTCAATCTGCCGCTGAGCGTTCCGAAAACCGTTACGGAACTGACGGACCGGGTACTGCGTCTTCAGCAGCGGACCGCAGAAGCTCATCCCCGTCCCTGTCCGGAAAAACTGGATGCTCAGGAAACCGCAATCAGACTGTGTCAGAAATCACCTTATGAACTGCAATTTGACATTTCCTTTGCCAAAATCGGCGTGGAATATATCGAAGGGCCGCTGGTGGAACCCGGAAAAAAATGTCCGATCCGGATCTGGCTCGAAGCCATTTCCTCCATGCCGGAATTCCGGTTCCGCTGGTTACTGCCGGAAGGATGGCATTCATCACGCACCGAATTTATCATTGCCGGGCAGATTTATTGCCGCAGCTCTTATGAAACGGATTTGACGATCCCGGATGATCTGACCGAAGTCATGAGTTATGTGACGCTCGAAATTACTGCGGATGACAGGAGATTCCCGAGTCACATTATTGTTCCCCTGCGTCTTCGCAATGCTGTAACTCACCCGCGCTTCCAGAGGGATCCGGAAGCGTCAAAGTTAATGGTAATGACACCATATCAAGTATGAAAGGAGTTTTAGAATGAAGAGAATCTTTGCGCTGTTGAAATTGCCTGTACCTGCTGCACAATATTGCTGCGAACTCAAAATCGTTCAGCTTTTTTTAAAAAGAAAGGGGAGCGCAAGGAGAAAAGAAAACTTCTTTTCCCTTGAAAAAAAGTTATCTTGTCACCTCGCATCCAACCTCTTTACTCTCATTGAATTGCTGGTCGTCATTGCGATTATCGCAATTCTTGCGGCGATGCTGATGCCGGCGTTGAACAAAGCGCGCAGCAGAGCTCAAGAAATGTCTTGCATAAACAACTTGAAGCAGATCGCCCAAATACATGATCTCTACAGTTCTGCTCAGAAAGGTTATATGATCCCGACTACACAATACGGGTTGAACGATGGCAGTTTGATAACCTTCTACTGGTATCGGACCGCCATCAATTTGATGAATCTTGCCCCCTCTTTTCTGGCTTGTCCGGCAAACAACATCAACATTACCCCAATAGGCAATGTCACTGAAAATACGACCTGTTATTGGAACTATACCGGATTACAGAAAAAACGCAGGACATACCAGCAAAATCTTCTGATCGGGCGGTGTAATCAACCAACTACGCACAAGGAATACCGGGGTGGCCGTTTAGCAGGAAAATTTCGTAAACCCTCCATCTCTATTGTCAATTTCTGCTCTTACTGGAAGAATGCATATGATTCTGCTTACGGTATCGGCGAATTGTATTATCTTCAACTGCGGTTTATCGGCGATGGAAAATATGACACTGTCCACGAAGATAAATATACCTTTTCCTTTGCCGATGGTCATGTTGCAATGGTTCCCCGCGCAAAATTTGAGTCAAACTATTATCTTGCCGACGGTTTGGGTAAGGGAATTACAGGCGGTACCGGATCAAATAACGCCAAGCTGACTGATGTAAACCGCGGGTGTGCGAATTGGATCCATGGTCAGGGAACTGACTGGTGATCACAAACTTATTTAATGGTATGAACAAATGAAGATCCAGATATTAAAAGACAACAGTATCCACTATTGTTCCAGACAGACATATTTTTCGGAGCGTTTTGAAAACGGACGGCTTTTCTCCGAATACTGGAATGCCTGCGGGCAGGAATTTAAAATGGTCGAACCCCGCACTTGGGAAACAGGGAAAGATACTTTCAGACTGAGCCTCGGGCAGCATGAAATGGAGGGAAATCTCCGTCTTAAAAGCATGACCGCAGTATCCGAAGACCATGCAGTCATTGCTCTGGAGCATAAAAAACTTCCCATTGCGATCGAGGTCCACACCCTTGTTCCCGATGACGGTTTTCTCGTCCGCTATCTGACTGTCACCAATCGGGGAAGAAGACCGCTGCCGATCTACAAAGCTGAAGTGTTTTCCGGACAGCTCTGGAAACATCGTGTCGACTTGAATGTTGATGCAGATACCCCTCCATTCCGGGCAGCTTATACCCACAACTGCACCTATAAACATGAAGGCGACTTTTATTACACGCCCGTTGATTACGGACAAACGGTCTGTGACGGAGGACTTCAGGGGCGCAGCGGATGGGGACGACCGGCATTCTGGGCCAACGATCTGAGCAACGGGCAGACCTTTGTCTGCGAACTGGCATGGGGAGGAAACTGGCACTTTATCCTGAACTGCGAATCAACGGAGATCCAGAACAAAATAAACGGAATGTTCGCCCCGCCGCTGCTCCGGAAGGTTGCGTCTCTCGCCTTTCAAATCGGTCTGGCTGGTGAAGACATCCTGCGCGTATTGGATGCCGGTGAAACCCTGACGACCCCCGAAGTCCATTTCGGACTGTTCCATTGCAACAATGACGAAATTGTCCAGTTGACCCACCGTCATGTCCGGGAGAAAATTGTTCCGCAATCACTGACCGAACAAATCAATGATGTAGAGATCTGCCACCGCGGCTATTGGGCGGGAGATGAAAATACTGCCGACATTCTGGATGACATCAAACTGGCCAAAGAATCCGGCATAGAGTTATACATGATCGATGCAGGCTGGTTTGGGAAAGATCCTGCACAATGGTATTCCTCCGCCGGAGATTGGCAGGAGGGCGCCTGGATGAAGGAAGGCGGTGGCTTGCGCACCTTGGCGAAAACCGCCCACTCGCTCGGCATGAAATTCGGGTTGTGGATCGAAGCGGAAGCTGCGGGAGAAGATACGGAAATCTTCAAAAAGCACCCGAATTGGCGGCTTCACCGCAATGGTTCTATCCCCGTTGGCAGAACGGGGCGGGCATTGGATCTTACTCGCCCAGAAGTGTATGATCATGTGAAGAACACCATCGCCTACTGGATCTCGGAACTGGAGCTTGATATGTTCCGGCTGGACCACAATCACTTGCTCATGCCCGAACCCAACCGGATGTACCGGGGGTACCGCGAGGGGTTGGTCTGGCGTTATTATGAGATGTTCTATCGTATGATCACCGAATTGCGCGAGCAGTTCCCCAACGTGATGTTCCAAAACTGTGCCACAGGCGGCGGACGTCTGGACTGGAAGACGATCTCCCTGTTCCACAACAGCGAACTTACCGACTGTACAGTGGAACCGCAGCAGTTCAAGATCCTCAATGGCGTTACCATGTCCATCCCCCCAGAATTCCTGCTCTCCCGCGTCGGACTGAAGGCAACAACCTTCGATATGGACGCCGGGATCTTTGATCTGGCACGCGGCATGAGCCGCCTGAATATCCGCGGCATTGCCAAAAAGAGGGAAACTCTCGGATCTTATTTTGCCGGCGAATTCCTCCGCGGAATCCAGGCATACAAAGAAATTTTCCGGAAACTGCTGACGAATGGGAAACTGTGGCATCACACGCCATTTTTGCCTGTCGATGGTACGGAACCATGGTGTGCTATGGAATGCAGCGCACCGGACGGTTCTGGTTCTTATGCCGTTATCATGCGCTGCCGTCATAGTAAAAATGACACGTTCACGTTCTATCCCCGCGGCATCAATCCCGATCACCCATGCCGTGTACGCCTGTTGAATGCAAAACAGGAGTTCACCATTTCCGGCAGCGCATTGCTGCAAAACGGTATCCGCGTGACCTTGGAAGCACCCATGATGGCAGAAACGATCATACTCAATACAACCACCCCTGAAAAGGAGATAAAATGAAACATTTCTTACCACTGTTTGTTGTATGCGCTGTTTTGCTGCCGGCAGTTTCATTCGCGGATGATTTGCCTAAACCGGATGTCATTCGTGGATATGGCACCGCTCAGGGGGAACAGGCGATCTTGTACTCCAATGCCTTCGAGAACCGGAATCTTCCCGGAATGAAACTGATGAACGGATTCAAAATCGTTCCTTCCGAAGGTGCCAATGGTACCAGCGCGCTGAAAATTTCGGCAAAAAAAAACAACAAAAAAGATCTTTACTGCATCTTGGAATTGCCTGATATCCCGGTCGGAACCAAAATGATCGTAAGTTTCGATGTCCGCGGTGAGGACATCCAGCTCAACGGGAAACAGCCGTCAAAGTCATATTTCCCGTACGCTGCAGTGGAATACCGTAACTTGAAGACAAAACAACATGGCCGTTTTGGCACATGGACCCGTGTTCCCATTTCCCGGCAATTTGAAAAACGCCAATTCAACTTTACCGCAATGGAGGGATACAAACCTTTTCTGGTTTTACGCCTGACGACGGATTGGAGCGGCACAATTTGGTTTGACAATATCACGGTCACTTCCGCCGGAACCAAAAAATCGCTCTTTCTGAATCAGCCATTCATGCGTTGTTTCAGCACATCACCCAAGTTCAAGCTGACTGTTTGCGCAAAAGAAATCAAATCCCCTGCACTCCTTGTTGCCATAGAACAGAACGGCAGGATATTGGAAGAATGTGTTCTCGCTCCCTCTGCAGACGGCTCATACGAAGGCACTCTGAAAAACACCTACCCCGATGGTCCGGCAACGATGGATATCACCTTGGCAGATGCCGTACAGCAGAAGCGGCTGCTCCACAGCCGCATCCCGGTGAATTTCCGGTTCAATGCGAAAGTTCCGGCCAATGCAGTCATGCCGGATGCCTACGGCCGCCTTCTGGTCAATGGGAAACCGTTTATGCCTGTCAAGACCGATGTCTATTTGAGTGCACATATTCCTCCCCATGGTTCCATGGAGGAATTCCGTAAGGTTTGTGCGGATCTGAAAGCTTCCGGGTTCAATATGATCTCCGATTCGGAGTTTCTCCATACTTACAAAAACATCAAGACGTTCTGCAGTCATTCGGACAACAAGGCGAATGACCTTCTGGCTGTTTTCGATGTTCTGCAGGAATATGGTCTGAAGGGCGTGGTTTCGATGGGTATTCTCTACGACCAGTATCGCTGGCAGCCCAAAGGTTTTTGCGGAAAAAGAGGCATGCGCGCCATGTCGGCAAAGGTCGTTGAAACATTGAAAAATCATCCGGCTTTATTCCTCTGGTATATCTGCGATGAATCCCCGGTGGAACACTGGAACGATGTTCTTGCCATGCGCGAAATCTGTCATTCTCTTGACCCCTGGCATCCGACACTGGCATGTAATTACATCGGCACACTTCTGCCGGAAAATGCCAAATTGAGCGATATGTTCGGTGTTGACAATTACCCGATTTCGAATGAAGCTGTCGCCGATATTTCGTCGATCTACACTATGATGAAGTTGGTCCAGACCAGCGGCGTGCCTCTCTGGGGTGTCGTCCAGGCCTTCAACTGGGCATATTACCTCCCGATCAAAAAAGAAGATTACGGTAAGAGATACACGACTCCGTCCGAGGAGGCTCTGCGCGGTATGACGCTTCTCTACGCTCTGGGAGGAGCCAAAGGCTTTAATTTCTACTCCTATCCCAAGACTCACCATTACCGCGAACGGATGGAAAAATTCGGAGACAGGGATTATTCCGATATTATGTGGAAACGCACCTGCCGGGTCGTGGAGGATCTGAAAAAAATGGAGCCTTATATTCTCGGCAAGGCTGCCATTCAGCCAATCGTTTTCAAGGACAATCCGAAGAGTATTCTTTACGGAGGGATTTTTACTGCCGATGACGGACGTCAGGCGGTGGCTGTCGTTTCCTCACAGAATGCCGCAACCGACACGATATTTGAGATACCCGGTAAAGCCAACCTGAAATCCCTGCATGGCCGAATCCAGAACTTGGGCAACGGTAAATATCGCTGTGTCATGAATCGCATTGATGGAGACATCCTCCTGCCGTAGAAATAAGCCGTAATAACCGGGAAACATGGCAGATGTGACGGTTGAAAATGCCTGTTATATATACCGCATGATGGAACACCCCGGAAAAGGTGCCGTTCCAAGTAACAACTGCACATGTGGGAAGATCCCATTTTGCATAGATAGCTGATCGATTTTGAATGAAAAAAAGGATAAATACTGAACATGTGGAGTTGTTTCACCGGATTTTTACTGGTTTTTATCGCCGGTTTCTTCTGGATCGGGATCGGTGTTGCTGTAAGCAAATGTTCCGCGCGGGGGTGGAATTATAATATCGTTCAGGGACTGACCTATTTGGGGTCTGCCATGATTTGCGCCGTA
>JAFVSW010000262.1 GCA_017503545.1 Lentisphaeria bacterium
GACTTCCGGAAAATCATCGCATTGGCGAATATGTCATTCCGTACCGGAACGCCATATCCGTCAATGCCGGTCTTGGGCAATGTAGTTCTGATGCCTTATCCCCAGGGTTACGCTTCGCTCACCCTGGGCTGTCTGACTCTTTCCGCCCTTTCAGGGCTTGCTTTCCGAAAAATCAAAGTACATTCGGACGTTGAGTTTTATCTTATGTGAATTCGGGCTTGCTTAATTTGAAAAGACATAAATTTTCAGCAAAGCTAAGACAAACAAAAATCTGACAAAATCACTTTTTCAAAAATCAATTTTCTTCCGTTCAAACATAGAGAAAAAACCCCTTTTTTGAAAAATTATGGGTTATCTGTAGAGTTTTTCCGGATTTCAACTTTACTTTCGTCGTTTTCGTGTTATATTGGGAAGATAAATGAGATATTTTACACATTCAGGGGTTGAAAATGGCTATCGAAATCATTGCAAATACAAAACTGGAAATACTGGCAGATAAACTGATCGACTCTGTGGCAGAAGAACAAAAACGTGCCGGATTGTTCCATAAAGCGGAAATCATCGTACCCAATAAAGGAATCGCAAAATTTCTTTCCCAACGTTTTGCGGAACGGAAAGGGATCACCGCGTGTATCGAATATCCGTACCTGATGTCATGGATCATCAAAAAAGTTTTCCATATGCCCGGTATAACTGGGGATCACGGGGATGATACCGCAGAAACGGCAGATTTTCTTGCCGACATCCGCCCCGCCACGATTGCATGGCGTATCTATCAGCATTTACCGGCACTGCTTGACCGCAGCGAATTTGCCATACTCCGCCGTTTCATGAAAAATAATGATCCGAAACGACTTTGGGATTTGGCAGCCGTTCTCGGCAATCAATTCGACACCATTATGCTTCAACGTCCGGACTGGATTGTTGCCTGGGAAAAGAATCAGATTCCGGCGGATATAGCAGAACACAAATCCCACGATGTAAAAGCCGAAGCACAAATGCAGGGGATTCTGTGGAACACGATTGCGGATCCGGATTGGAAAGGGAATCATTTTGCAGCAAAACTCCTGGAACTTCAGCAGGGAAAAACACTTGCCATGCCCCGTTTTGAATATCCGGTACGCCTGTTCGGTTTTTCCTCCATTCCGGAAAGTATTTTTACCCTGATGGAACAATTTTTATGCGAAGAAAATACGATTCATATTTACAGTTTTGAACCGTGCGACAATTTATTCTGGGGCGATGCCCGAAGCATAAAAGAAGAATTGACGGAACTGGAATGGAACTGGTTCAACAGCGATCACGAATTTTCCGATGAAGCATTTCAATCTCTTTCCAAACTTTATTTCCAAAACAATATGCTGATCGGTTCGTTCGCAAGAACGGCAAGAGAATTTTTCATCCGCACAGCGGAATACCGGTCTTATGAAGACGGCTTGACCTCGGAAGAACCACCGGAAGCCGGCAATGATATTCTGCATATAACACAAAATTTGATCCGCAATAATTCCGGAATCGGTAACGATGGAAAAACATTACCGGATGCAAATTGGAAAGAAACGATTCAACTGCACAGTTGTTATTCCCCCTTCCGGGAAGTGGAAGCGGCGCACGATTTTCTGCTGCAGAAATTTGCGGAAGACCCGTCGATGCGTTTGAAAGATGTGTTTATTCTCACGCCGGATCCGGAACTGTATGCGCCGCTGGTGGATGCCGTTTTCAACAATCCGACGATCCCGGACCAACACAGACTGCATGTATCCATTGCCGACATGCAGAAATCAGATTTGCAATCCAGCATGGTCACGTTTTTCCGGCTTCTGGATTTCTGGAAAACAGAATTTACTGCCAATGACGTTTTTTCCATTCTCCGTCAAAGCGAAATCATGAAAAAAGCCGGGTTCACGGAAGAAAGTCTGCTTGCCTGCAGCAAGCGGGTGAATGATGCTGGAATCCGCTGGGGTTGGAACGCAGCAGAACGATTTGAAAAATATCAATACCCTTACCATGAAAATACCTGGAATGCAGGATTCGACCGGATGTTGACGGCATACGCAATGGGCGATCCGGAAACGACACTGCGTCATGGCAATGACACAATCTATGCGTCAGGAATCCCGGGGAATCAGGAAGACCTGGGGCGTCTGATCGAATTTACAGAAAAACTCCATACTTTGGGAAATATCATGCAGCAGAAAAATCATTCCGGCTGTACGTTTGCGGAGTGGACAACGTTTCTGCTGGAGACTGCCAATGCGTTTTTCCCGGAACGCTCACCGCTGCACCCTGCATTACATTCTGCCTTGAATAATTTGCGGTTCGATCTGGAAACCTTGAAAACGCAGCCGGAACTGGCAACGGATATTATTACCTGTGCGCTGAAAGATAAATTTTCGATTCAGCAATCCAACCGGAATTTCATGGTCGGCAATATTACATTCTGCTCTCTGCGCCCCATGCGGAGTATTCCGGCAAAAGTCATTTGTCTGTTGGGAATGGATCATGATAAATTCCCGAAAAACACAACAAAATACGGTTTTGATCTCATCCGCAGCGTACCGCGGAAGGGAGACAGAGAAAACAATCTGGATGAACGCCAATTATTCCTGGATCTCATTCTTTCCGCCAGAGACCATCTGTTCATCAGCTATACCGGACAGGGCATACGAGACAACAAACCGCGTCCCCCCTCGCCTTGTGTGGAAGAATTATATCAATGGCTTTGCAGTGTATTCGGGGAAAGAGAATGTTTCCGTCTGCGGCATCCGTTACAGGCTTTTTCCGGGAAATATTTTACGCCCGGCTCACCATTGCGGAGTCATTCCGCCATTCTCTGCGAAGGCGCAAAACATCTTGCGGAAATGGGAACTTCCCCCGCACGGATCTACCCGGCAGACCAACCGCCTCTGGATGGACCGTTACCGGAAGATTTGTGCCGGATTACCCTGTTTGATCTGTTGACATTCTTCCGGAATCCGGCAAAAGCATTTTTCCAGAAGCGGCTGAAAGTCTATGATTATGATGACACAACCATCGAACTCAACGATGATGAAGCATTCACATTCCAGGCAGACTGGTATTTGAAATCGGAACTCTATGAGCTCATCGACCGGCAGGAGATCCGTACGGAAAATGAATTGATCACGCAAACAGAACAGAAACTCCGTGCAGATGGAAAATTGCCGTTACCCCCTTACGGCAGTAAATTGTTGGGAAATGACCCGCTGACGACTCAACTGCTGGATCTCAATGCCAGAATAAAAAATATGGGACTGCATGAAACTGTAACCGTCCCGGCTGTCAGTAAACATATTCCGCTGAATGATGGAACCGAAATCACACTTTGGCTGCCGGAAATCACGTTATACAAAAAAAGTGATGGAACACTGACGCAGATGCTCTCCGAACTCGGCGCTTGTTATGCAAGCACTCATCTGCCCTTGCGGATACATCACGCAGCGGCTTGTGCTATGCTGCCGGAACCACAGCCGTTGACAACAATTCAATACTTTCTGGAGACAAAACTCGGTGCTTTTGCAGAATGTTCCGCATATTTCAATGGTATGGATTACCTGATTCCGCTGGTGCAACTCTACGCAGACGGAATGAAACAGATTCTGCCATTCTTCCCCCGCACCTCTTATGCCTGCTGGAAAGCTGCCCGACTCGTCAGCCCATCCAGCAGCGATGGAGCATTTGCCATACAAAACGCCATTCTGCAGGAATGGGCTTCCGGTTATTCACATCGGGGAGAAGTGGAAGAATATAGAGCATTTTTCGGAGAAACGCCGCCGGATACAGACAGGATATTGCCAATTGCCAAACAACTCTTTGATCCCATTACCTGTCAAAAAGAAGTCAAAAAGAAAAAGAATACAGAAATGGAGGTTATTTGAGCATGGCACAGCACGCAGCATCAACTTACGATTATCCGCTTACTCCCGGCAGACGCTTGATCGAAGCCTCCGCAGGAACAGGAAAAACATTCACGATCGTGGAATTATACCGCCGTCTTATTCTGGAAAAAAGACTCCGGACAAAAGATATCCTCGTAGTCACATTCTCCAAAGCCGCCACAGCGGAATTGAAAGACCGGATCTCGCGCGGACTCAATGATGCGCTCCGGAATGGCTGGAAAGATGAAAACGGCATACAGGTCCTCCCGGACTTGCATCAACAACTGCTTCTGCAATTGGCAATTGCCACTTTTGATGAAGCAGCAATCTCCACGATTCACGGATTCTGTCAGAAAGCCTTGACCGATTTTGCAGTGGAATCCGGGGAAGCATTTTCCATGACACTCGCCGCAAGCAATGATGAATTTCTGGATAAACTCATCAAATCATTCTGGCGAAAAAAATTCGGCAATGCGGAGACACCGCCATCCGTCACCATGGAAAATTTGAAAAATCTGGCAGGTAAAATTTCCGCCTACATCAATACGGATCAGAAAGTCGTTACGCCGCAAGATCACCTTTATGTCAGTTTTCTGGAATATCTTAAAGAAAATCTCCCTGCCGTAAAACAGGAGGCCGCCGTCATTCAATTCGATGATCTGGTATCCAGACTCCGGGATGCGCTGCGGGATCCGGTGACCGGGAAGCGGCTTGCCATGCGGATCTGCAACCGGTATAAAGCTGTATTTGTGGATGAATTTCAGGATACGGATGAAGCACAATATGAAGTTTTTGACAAGTGTTTCCCTCAAGATTCCAATACGGTATTTTTCATGATCGGCGACCCGAAACAGGCAATTTATGCATTCCGCGACGCCGATATTTACGCCTATCTCCGGGCAAAAAATGATGTTTCTCCGGAAAATCAATACACTTTGACAAAGAATTTCCGCAGTACGCCGGAATTGATCCGCGCCGTCAGCGAACTGTTTTCCGGCAATGCCGACGCCTCTGTCGGAACGGAATTTGAAAATTCATTCCTGCAGGATGGGATCCCGTTTGTTCAAGTGGAATCCGGCAAAAAAAAGGAAGATTTCCTTATCACAGAAAACGGACAACCGATCAACGATCATTTTATCGCCCGTTTTCATGTCGGCACAAGAACCAATGTGGAACCGTTGATCATACAGCAGACAGCACAGGAAATCGCCTCCCTTCTCTCGGAGGAACGGGATATCCGGATCACACCGGAACAACGCCCGCTGAAAGCCTCCGATATTGCCGTTCTGGTACAGAAACATGATCAGGGCGCAGACTTGCAAAAAGAATTACGCAAATACAATATCAATGCAGCAGCAAACGATCAAAGCAACGTGTTCACCTCACCGGAAGCACAGGAAATGGAAACCGTTTTGCGCGCCATTATCGAACCGGATGGAAATCATATCAGAAATGTCATGCTCTCTGAATTTTATCAATGTCCGGTCTGCCTCGTGAATGATGCCGTTCAAACAACGCAGGATTCTCCCCTGGAAATCTGGAAAAATTTCTTCCGTACCCTCGGCGATATCTGGCGTACACGCGGATTCGCTGCCATGTTCACAACTCTCCTTGACAGTATCCCGGACGGCATGGAACAGCCGCCGCGTCTGACCATTCTGACCGGTGCCGATGGAGAACGTGCCATGACCAATTATCTGCATTTGATGGAATTGCTCCGGAGAGTGGAAATCAGCAATAACTTTACACCGGAAAATACGCTGGATTATCTGAAAGATGCCAGACTCAGCGGACGGAAAACCGGGACTGCCGATGCCGATAAATCCACCGATCCCGATGCCTCGGAAATGCGCTTGGATAAAGATTCCGACACCGTACAGATTGTTACTCTTTTCGCTTCAAAAGGCTTACAGTATCCTGTCGTTTTCATTCCGTTCCCGGTTTCCGGTCCGGCGCAGAAACAGCATCCCACAGAAGTCGGCTATTATACACGGGATGCAAAATACACGTATTTCGATTACAGCGAAGAACCGGATCCGCGTGTTATGCAAATATATAGAAATGAAAAATTACGCACGCAGCTGCGTCTACTGTACGTTGCCCTGACCCGTTCCGAATATCTTTGCTATACGGATTTTCTTTTCCTGCCGGAGAAGGCAAGAGGTAATTCCGTTAATCTGCTCCATTCCGCAGTCGGAAATCTCTGTTTGAAGCAGGACAGCAACACCACGCACGATGATCGCCTGAATGCGGTTTTTGCGTTGCCCGCAGGGACACCATCCGTCAACGCCGCTCCGTGGCTCACCAATCAGGCGGATTCCATAAAAACGGAAACCGATCCGGAGTCTGCCATTCATAAACCGGGAACGTTGCGCCAACAGAAAATCGACAGTCCGGAAGAATTCTCCGCACTGCCCAAAAAAGCCATCTCCCATTCCTGGCATGTCATGAGCTATTCTTCGTTCCATTACGGAACCCATTCCTCAAGCGGGATCCGCGACCTGGATGAAGAAGACAACAACGAAAATTCCGGCAAGCAGAATCCGGATGGTGAAAAACCCGTTTTCCATGATTTCCCGCGCGGTTCCCATGCCGGTACATTTTTCCATAATATGCTGGAATATCTGCTGTATCCTGCAAACGGGAATCCGGATAAACTCACCTTTGCCGATTTTGCATCCGGGGCGGATAAGGAAGAAAAAATTACGGAATATCTCCGGAAACAATTGTCTGCCATCGGGATGGATTCCCCGTTGCGTCTGGCTCAGCTCCGGGAAGGGTTGACCCGGCTGTTTACTACCCCATTGACGGAAACACCATTCTGTTTGAGCGGAATCGATACAGAAAAAGCATTGCCGGAACTGGAATTTACCATGAATGTGCCGGATAAGATCACGTTGAAAAAAATTCTGGATGCCATCCGGCTGCACGGGGGGAAAGATATGGAGCTCCTCCCCGCCGGTTCATCGTTCAAAAACGGAATCAACGGATTACTCAACGGGGTCATCGACCTGCTGTTTTACCACAATGGCAAATATTATATTGCGGACTATAAAACAAACCGGTTGGAATCGTATTCCAAATCATCCGTATGGAAAGTCATGGCAGATTGCGGATATATTCTCCAGGCATATCTCTATACGGTTGCGTTCTATCGTCTTATGCAGCATAGAAAAGAAGATTTTTCTTATCAGAATGATTTCGGCGGCATCCTTTACCTTTTCCCGAAAGGGATGGATCAGTATGGACACGGCATCTGGTATCATACACCAACCGAAGAATGTATCAGAGAAATATTGAAATTGACCGGAAATGGAGCGGAATAATCATGAATCTTGAACTGTTATTGGATTTTCTCCTGAAGAAAGAATGTATCGGATTGCTTGACCGGCATTTCGCAAAATTTATTGTCCGGCTGACCGGAAACTCTCCCGCACAATTTTCCCTTGCGCTTGCCGGGGCATTGGCATCCCGCGCCGCCTCCAGAGATTCCGCATACGGCATGTGTGTTCCTGTATCCGCACTGACTTCCATGAAAAACATGTTGGAATATTTGGATCTGGATCCCGATGAACTCCCTGCGGAACTTGCCGCAATCACGTGGCAGCCGCCGGAAGAAACATTGCCAGTTCTCTCCACCAATCAAAACACGCTCCTGATCCGCGCAAATGATATGATTTATCTCAACGGAATCTACCAGGGCGAACAGCGGATTTTGCAATTTCTTAAAAGCCGGATCTTTGCCAATGAAAATAAAAACATTTCTGCTGTCGACCCGAAACAGTTTACAAAATTACCGCTGAAAATTGAACAGGTCGCCGCCGTTCAACGCGCTGTCAACAGCAAATTCCATATTATCAGCGGCGGTCCGGGGACCGGAAAAACAACCATCATTGCTCTGCTGCTGGCGTTGCGGCAGGAAATTCAGGACAACACCAGTTCCATTTTCCTCTGCGCCCCCACCGGAAAAGCACAGGCAAGAATGAAAGAAGCCATTCTGGAAGAATTGGGTAAATTCACCGGGGCAGTCCCCGTGGATGTAAAAAAACGCATTGCCTCCCTCCCCTGTTCCACCATTCACAGATTGCTCCATTATATGCCGGATTCCAATTCGTTCCTGTATAACAGAAATAACAAACTGGTCTGCGATCTGTTGATCGTGGACGAATGTTCCATGATCTCACAACAGCTCATGACCTCTCTGCTGGATGCGCTGCCGGATCATACTTCCGTTATCATGCTCGGCGATAAAGCACAATTGTCATCTGTCGAACCCGGGTCTGTTTTTGCGGATTTCATGGATATTTGTGCGACGGCGGACAATGCTCTTTCCAAACTCAAATTCAGTGTACGCTTCGATCCGGCACTGGGGATCGGGAAACTCAAAGATATTCTGGAATCTCCGGACTGCAATGGTAAAGCCGCATGGGAATGTCTCTGCAATAATCCACAGCAGATTTTACAGTATGATATCCCGAAAGAAAATGATTTGTCTGCTTTTCTGCGGGTGCAGATCACCGATCAGGGATTCGGCGGCTGGTTCGATCAAAACGGAAATTCATGGACAAATGCCGCAGATCTGGATTCCGCTTGGAAACAATTTGAATCCCTGCGGATCCTCTCCCCTGTCCATAACGGGTCGGCCGGCGTTCATAATCTGAACAGAACCATACGGGATCTGATGAAATTCCCATCCGCACCCGCAAAAGCCGGTATGACATTCCTGATCCTCCAAAACACACCAGAACTCGGTGTCTATAACGGCGATACCGGCATGTTATGGTATGGCAAAGATCCCATGCACCCATGCGATAAAAACGATCCCGCATGTACCGGATTGTATGTATTTTTCCCGGAAACGGACAATTACGGCAACCGGATCTGGCACGGTATTCCACCGCAATATCTGCCGGATTATGATGACGCATACGCCATTTCTGTACACAAATCTCAGGGCAGCGGATACGGCAAGATCCTGTTCTTTCTCCCCGCAATGAAGGAGGAAAAACACAATTCTCTGTTGACAAGAGAATTATTATATACGGGAATCACCCGGGCAAAGAAACAGACCATCCTTATCACCAACGAAAAAACTTTTTCTGCGGCGGCAGAATTGGCATCTCCCCGCAGTAACGGTTTGTATACGGCGTACCTGGCATCCGGAAAAGCGGAATAAATATAGAATAAAAATTGGATTCTGCTTTACCTTTTCTGCTATATGATATAGAGAAAATATCATAAAAACGAGAAAGGTAAAGCAATATGAACGACTGGACAGATTTACGCTTCTTCGACAAAGAACGCGCACTCAAAAACACATTTCCCGGCATTGATTGCGGAAATAAAAAATGCCTGATGATTTGTGCGGAAACTCTATCCGCTGCACAAACCATGCGTCTGGATGAAAAACAAGCCGTCGAAAAAGCAATTCAACAACATATACTACCGGAATTTCATTGTACTCCAGCAATGAATCATCAACTGCTGCACCAAAACGTCTGCCGTTTTGGATTCTATCCAGAAGATCGCACAATACTTTCCTTGTCTTCGAAACCTCCAAAATTGCAATTAAAACAATTTGTTGCAGGCGCATCTGCCTGTAAAAGATGTAAAGAACTGAATGGAAAAATCGTGACCAATCTGGAAGAAAAAGCCCAAGAAAAAATGCAGCAAAAAGGCTTTTACAAACAGAATGATGACTCTTATGCTCCACATCCGCATTGCAAATGCAAATGGAACAGAATACCAGGAAAAGAATTAAGTTTTGCGTGTAAAAATTTAGGTACGATAGCATATATAATTCCAGGCTCTCAAGCATTTAACGGTTTGGCTGATATGATAAACAAAATCAAATCAAAAAAACTCTCGGACAACAGTGTTACTTATCTCCGTATTATTGCACATGGGAAATATGAAGGTAATACTTTTCCACTTGAAACGAAAAGTGGTGGTGATCGATTTGAAGACATAAGAAATAACTTGAATAAAAAACTTTTGGATGAATTAAAAAGAATCATGGCTCCAATGGGACTGATCGAACTGCGAATGTGCTTTGGAATCAAAAATAAATCTGGTGAAAAATTAGCACAGGATCTTGCAAATATAACAGGCTGCATTGTCAGAGCGTATAAAAGCGAAATCAACTTATGGGGATTAGGCACGAAGAAATCGCCACGGTTACCATTCACAGAAGATACACATTTTAATATAC
>JAFVSW010000263.1 GCA_017503545.1 Lentisphaeria bacterium
AGTTGACGTTAATGGTGAAAGAAGGTCGTACGGATATTGGCAATGGCACCTTCACGAATCGTATTGGGCAACCCTTCATTCCAAAGGAGAATCTCATGACATGCCACGCGGCCGCCATTGATTTTACGGCAAAGCAGCTGGGAAACAACCGCCTGAAGACATTCCGCCAACATCGTACGGATCTGTGCCTGTTCGTTGGCAGGGAAGGCGTCAATAATTCGGTCCACCGTCTTCGGTGCATTATTGGTATGGAGCGTACCGAAAACCATCATCCCCATAGCGGCACAAGTCAAACCGAGACGGATCGTATCATTTTCACGCATTTCCCCGATCAGCACAATATCCGGGTCGGAACGCATGGCGCCGCGCAATGCTGCGGGGAAACTCCGTGCCTGCAGACCGACTTCACGGTGAACAATGGTACAACGTTTGTTTTTATGCACAAATTCCACCGGGTCTTCAATGGTGATGATATGTTTATCCTGGGTATCATTGATATAGTCGATCATTGCCGCCAAAGTCGTGGATTTCCCGGAACCCGTCGGGCCGGTCACAAGCACAAGACCGCTTTTATAACGGCAGATATCCAACAGGGTGGATGGCAGATGAAGCTGTTCCACGGTAAGAATCTTACCCGGAATCTGACGGAGAACGGCACCCATGCCGTGATAATTGTACAAATAGTTACAGCGGAAACGGGCAAGACCGGGAATTTCATGGGCGAAGTCCAAGTCATGCTCTTTCAAAAAAGTATCCCAACGGTCTGCGGGCAAACAGATCTCTTTGAGCATTTCTTCCATGAATTCGGGTGTAAGAACATCTTCACTGGCAGGGATGATATTGCCGTGAACACGATATTTTACCGGTTGTCCGATACAGAGATGCAAGTCGGAACCGCCTTTGTCCAGCATGTCGCGAAGGTATTGGTCGATAATAGCCATAATATGAACTCCTGATGTTTACTTTGCGGTTGCAACGCGTTTTGCCTGTTCCTGATTCAACAAATGAATCACCGATTGATCGCGCATATTTTCTTTTGCCGCTTCATAAGTGATCCGGTTCTGTTTGAACAATGCCAACAGGTTCTGGTCGATCGTACACATGCCGGATTTACTGCCAATCTGCATGGAGGCACGCAACTGGAAGATCTTACCTTCTGAAATCACGTTGGAAACCGCCAGCGTATTAATCAGAATCTCATAACTGAGAACCAGACCACCGCTTCCGTTGTGCATCAGTTTCTGACAGACAATACCGCGCAAACTGCCGGCTGTCATCGCACGGATCTGCGGCTGCTGGTTCGGCGGAAATACGTCAAGCAGACGGTTCAATGTATTAGCGGCATCGCAAGTATGGAGCGTACCAATAACCAAGTGTCCCGTTTCAGATGCCGTAATCGCATTTTCAATGGTTTCCAAGTCGTGCATTTCCCCGATCACAATAATGTCCGGGTCTTCACGCAATGCCCCTTTCAAAGCCGTACGATAACTGTTCGTATTGCCGCCAATCTGACGCTGTGTGACTTGACAGCCTTTCGATTCCACCACGATTTCAATCGGGTCTTCCACCGTAATAATGTGGTCCTGACGTTTCTGATTCGCTATTTCCACCATCGCAGCAAGAGTTGTCGTCTTACCGCTGCCGAGAGGTCCGGTGACCAAAATCAAACCGTTGTGATAGTCCAGCAAACGTTCAATGGTTACAGCATCATCGGGGAGAAAACCCAATTCTTCCAGCGTGTGAATCTTATCCGGCACAATACGATAGGAACCGGAAACGCCTTCGCGCTGCATCATGATCGCACAGCGGAAACGGCTGGGGTGTACTTCAAACGCAAAATTCAAATCCCACAATTCATCAAATTTTTTCTTCTGTTCTTCATCCAGCAGACAGGTATTGAGTTTGCGGGCATCTTCGGGAGGAATACAATAATCCGGACGCAAACGCTGGTTCACCAGACTTTTACGGATGAATAACGGTGCATTGGCGGAAATATGCAGATCACTTGCCCCGATTTCACGCAACGTGACCAAAAGACGCTGCATGTATTCTCTGGCTTCATCTTCTGTCATTGCGGAAACATTATCCAGTTCCATCGCCAGAGCATCCATATCGCCGCCGCTGAAAACGGACCCTGCCGGAGTTGCAGCCGCAGTGGCTGAAGGTTCAACGGCTGATGCAGCACCATCATCCATAAATTCCGCCGCATTTTCCGGCGCAACACCGGCGGCAGCCTGTTCCACTGCATAATCAATCACCGACTGAATCTGTTCCACCCAGGACTGTGTATCTTCTTCGGAAAGACCTTCCGTCATCCGCGCCAGAAATTCCTGAGCATACGTCATCAGATCCGGTTCTCCGCCAAGTGCCTGATTGAGCATTTTTGCATCATCAGCGGAAATCAGTTCATTTGCCATCAACGTGGCGACAAACCATTGGACATCCAATTGCATTTTATTTCTCCTCGGGATTTATTATCAATAGAGGTAATTTCAAAAGTCCGGCAAAATTTGACTGAAAAAAGATTGTTGAGGAGATGAAAATGGTAGTTTGATCCGGCATCGCCATACGGCTATGCCGTGACAAGGTGTGGAAAATAACCATCCACCGTCGCCAAGGCTACGGCGGACAAGCCACAAACACTCCGTTTTCAGAACTCAACAAGAGTTTTCAGGCATTTTTGAAGACTTTTAAAATTGCCTCAATAAATATATTATTGATAGTATAGATTCAATTTCTGCCGATTGCAAGTCGGGAAACACTTTTTTTTACAAAAAAAATTGGAAAAATCAAAAAAATACACCGTTTTGCCATGGATATTCGGACGGTAAAGTCAAGCTCAAATAAAATTTGATTTTATGGGACAAATTCTTCATGAAACTTTTTTACGATTTTTTCAAAACAAAAGTTGAAAAAGTTGAGAATATATGCTATTGTAACGCAAGTCTTTGGGACTTGCGTATCAAACATTGAAAAATGGAATGTTTTTAATACTTAACAAGTCCTGATCATTTCAATAGTGCCGGTATTTTTTACCGGACAGGAATTTTAAGGATCATATTTTATGAGTTGTACAGGATTTGTCAATGTTCTCACATTGGGTGTAAAAAATGATGGTTCAGAAGACATCAGTGTAATTGTCAATGAAGCGACAAAAGAACATGCCCTGTTCTTTCCCTGCGGATTATACAAGGTTTCTGCACCTTTGAATATCAGACATTCCATCCGGGGTGAAGGCTATTCCAGACACAGAAGCATTTCCAATAATCACACATGGCTGGTCTCTGACATTGAAAATGAAGATTGTTCAACGGGGATCGTCAATATCGAAGCGGATTGTCCCATCAATGTGGAAAATATTTCTCTGCAGTGCAATTCGCAAGAGTGCGGTCTGCGGCTTGCATCCTGTACTCAGAATAATATGGTGTTTATTGACCGTATCGGCATTTTTAACGTCAAAGGATATGGTGTTTATGAAAAAGGCCGTGCTTCCCGTGCCATGTTTCTGCAGAATGTGACCATCTGGGGAGCAAAAGATCATCCGGTCCCCTGCGTCGGGATCTTCGCCAATACTGGTGATAACCGCCTGAGTAATATCGAAATCATGGGCTGCCGGATCGGAATTTGGATGGAAAACAACATTGCTTACGGCGACAATCTGCATATCTGGACCGGTTCCATGGCACAGAAAGACAACAACTCCTGGTGGCGCGGAACAAGGGCCCTTATCCTCGATAATGGTGCCGTATTAAACGCCACAAACTTCTATCCGGACACCGCTTTTTATTGCATTGAGTGCCGGAATGAAAGAAACACCTGTAATATTTCCAATATTTTCTACTATGAAGATTACTCTGCCGCAGGCTCAATGGATTATGATGGAAAATTTTTCAACGGTGTTCCCGGCTCAGTCTTGAAGATTTTCGGAGGAGAAATCTGTTTACCCGATAAAAACGAAAATAACGGCAGACTTGAATCCGTATACATTCCCGGTATCAATGTTTCCGGTGTTATTCTGAAAACAAATGTTCCAAGCTGTGCCGAAAAACTTCATTGTCTGGTCCTCGACGATACTCTGCCGGATTATCAGGTGGAATACGCACAACAGGGCTGGTGCAAACTTGCAGAAATCGTCACAGCACAAAATACCGGTTATGTCGAAGGCCGGATCTCTTGTGATAACGGTGCAATTTATGAAGTAAAATGTTATCAGAAAGATGGTGGTGCTTTGGAATCCCGTTTTATCAGCACAAATCCTCTTTGCGAAGAGACTCCGCCTCTTGCTGTCCGGCAGCTCAATGATACAGTTTATGGAATCTATTTCCGGAAAAATAATGATTCTCCGGAGCAGTTCCGTTTTACAGCAAGCGCGATGCAGCCCAATTTCCGCCCCCTTCACTTCGGGGTTTTGAAAAATTTGGATAAAACTTCCCGCTGTTGCGAGGTTCTTGAAAAATTGTAAGGAAAATCGCGGGATGTTTTTTCAACCCCTTTTCAGAGACAAGACATTCAACAAAAATATGTTGAACCTTGTTCTCCCCATCACATTGCAAAATCTGCTGGCTGCGCTTGTCGGGGCAGCGGATACGCTCATGCTTTGCAATTACGGGCAGGATGCCATGGCAGCAGTCGCACTGGCAACACAAGTCCAGTTTATTCAGATTATTCTCAGCAGTGGATTGCTGGGCGGTTTAAGTCTTATGGGGGCTCAGTATTGGGGGAAAAGGGATATCCCTGTCATGGAAAAACTGCTGGCTTTGGGAATCTGGCTGACATCTCTGGTATCTCTGGCGTTCTTTTCCGGGTGTTTTTTTACCCCGGAATGGCTGATCCGGTTGTATGCTTCCGACCCGGGACTCATCCGGATTGGTGCGGAATATTTACATGTTGTTGCTTTTTCCTTTATTTTTTTCAGCATCTCCCAGTGTTATCTTACGATCATGCGGATCAGCGGACATGTAAAATGTTCTGCGGCGATCAACATTATGGCGGTTCTGCTCAATGTCATATTCAATGCCATTTTCATTTTCGGACTGTTGGGAGCCCCTGCGTGGGGGGTCAAAGGTGCTGCGTTTGCCACCTGTCTTGCACGATTTATTGAAATGATTACGGTTCTGCTGCTTTCTTTCCGGGGGGACTTCATTATGCTGCATTTCAGAAGATTGGTTTCTTTTGATAAAACTCTGTTCCTGAGTTTCTGGCGTTACACGATCCCCCTCATGGGAGGACAGATGCTCTGGGCAATCGGTTTTTCCTCCTATACCGCCATCATTGGACATCTGGGAAAAGATGCTGCCGCTGCCAATGCCATTGTCGCCGTTGCCAGAGGTATCAGCTGTTGTATATGTGACGGGCTTGCCGCTGGGACAAGTATCATGGTCGGACACGAACTTGGTGCCGGTAATTTACAACGGGGAAAAATGTATGGCGATCATTCTTTCGGTCTTTCATTTCTGATCGGCGGCTGTACCGCCCTGCTGCTTCTCTGCGCATTGCCCATTGTTACTGTAACAATCACTTTGACAGGCGAAGCACAAAGGTATCTCAAGGGAATGTTTATTGTTCTTTCTGTGTATATGATTGGGCGTACCGCAAGCGGCGTCGGAATTAATGGAATTTTCAGAGCCGGCGGCGATACCCTGTTCAATGTTTACAGCAATATTGTCGCTATGTGGTGTTTTGCATTACCCTGTGCTGCGTTGGGTGCATTTTATTTCCACTGGCCGGTGGTGGCTGTTTTTGCCTGCACTTGTCTGGATGAAATAAGCAAAATGCCATGGGTGATTTACCACTATCGCAAATACAAGTGGGTCAATAATATAACGACATAAAAAATGTGTATTGCGCTTTTTTCTTCCTGATCTCGCAGGGATTAAAAGGGTGTTATTTTCCAAGCCTGCGATCCAGTTTATGAAGTCGCAAAGACATCATACCGGCATATTTGGAGGGAAAATAACGTTGTGCGCGGGGATCGATCTTCCAATATTTCATCAATTGCATTCCCAATGGCTTGTCCCCGGAGAATGTGGAAAATTGATCGGATGTCAAAAGATAGATCTGCCGCACATTATTTTTATCCGCATAAGCAGTCAGAAAACGCACGCCGATCTCCTGTCCATTAAGGAACAGAACTTGTGTTGTACGCGGGATACCAGCCAATTCTTCCGGGGCAAAAAAGACATCCGTTGCAATAATCGGGGTTTCCAGATTGGTGCAGAATTTGACAATATTATTGCTCAAATTTTTCTTTTGAATCAATAAATGCAAACCGGTCAATTGGGAGGCAATGGCACAGAAGAAAATCAATAGGATCACCCCTTTGCGCAAACGGGATTTTCCGCAAAATTCCTGTTGAAATAATGCAACCGCAGGAACGAGCATCAAAGGAATCAGCAGCAGATAATGACGTGGTCCGAAAAAGATACCGCGGTTTTGAAATTTCAAGCATAATGTGATCCCGCCGATCGCCAATGCCGTCAATAACCAAAGGAAAAATATCCGCCGTTTTCCACTGGTATAGAAATCACGGAAAAACAGACAGGGCAGCAGAACAAACAAAGCTGTCCCCGCAAGAGATTGATAACGCAATACATCCCCGATATAGCAGGGATAGAGTGTGCCAAGATTGATGATGGCAATCACCCCCAGCAAAATCAAAACAATGTGCTTGACAGTAACAAATTTTTCTTTATCGGGCAGAAATCCGGCAAAGGGGGCAGCAATACAGAATCCGCCAACAACGCCGGAAAGAATACCGGAAAAATTGGGCTGGATCAGAAAGTAATAAATCGTTTCCCATTTTTCCTTGAAAGAAAATGGAACTTTGCCGGAAAAAGATTGATAGACCAGATTGTGCAAACCGAAAATATCGCCGCATTGACGGGCATTAAGGCTCCACAAAATCGCCATAGGGACCAGAAACGCACCGGCATAAGTCAGAATGTATTGCCAGCGGATCCGGCAGCATATCATTGCAATGACTGCCGCAAGCGCGATTACATAGCCTTCTTCCCGGAGAAATAAGGAGATACCTAAAAGAAATCCGGCGTATCCGGCACAGCGGATCCGTTTGACTGAAATTCCGCTTTTTGATTGGAACAAATCCAATAACGGCAACACGGAAAGCGTAATAATAGCAGCCGACATGGAGAGTTCAAACATGGTCATGGAGTAAAATAACAGCGGCGTTCCGAAAAATGCAAGGACAATAACAAGACACTGCTGCATCGGGGTAAAATCGAACGTGATCGCAATCCGCCAGAGAACTGCAATACACAGCAATCCGGCAAGCAGAACCGCGCATCGAACCAACGGAAAACCACCGAGTTTGTAAAGATATGCCATCATCCGGGGGAATGTTTCCGGATAGGCACTGATGATTTTACCGGATTGAGGATCACGCACAAAATAACTTTGCGGACAATAACTGTTCACGCCGACACCGCTGATGCCGGGAATCGGATCCCGCACAAAACCATTATTTTCCGCAAAGGCTTCAATCGCCAGCATCCGGTTGCCTTCGTCATTAATCCAGACACCATTTCCGGTCAATAAATTACCGCACCATCCGATAAGAAACCACAATAAAACGGCGGCAAAAAATGTTGCCGCCGGGTAAAATTTCTGTTTTGCTGCTGATGCCGTTTCCATGCTCATAAACCAGTGGGACAGTCGATAAATTCACAATCGATTTTGAATTGTTCCCGAACTTTATCCATGACGGCAAGGACGCCCGGCGTTTCAGACCGGTAATGCCCAAGAGTCAATACCTGTACCCCGGCTTCTGCGGCGTAATGGTAAGATTGATGTGTCAGTTCCCCGGTCACAAGACAGTCCGCACCTTCCCGGATCATTTCGGAAAAGACATCCGGCCATGCGCCGCCGCCGGAAATGACAGCGGGATGCTTGATCTTTTTATCCGGATCACCGATCAACTGGAAATCACCGCAGGAAACCAATTCCTTATCAAAGATTTTAGCCAGCTGTTCCAAAGTGGTTGCTTTGGTAAGTTCACCATGGAATCCGATTTTTAATCCGCAATAAGTACCGAACGGTTCCGCTTTTTTCAGCTTCATCATTTTTGCCAGCAAAGCATTATGTCCGATGGTATCATTTGCATCCAACGGGAGATGTGCGGCATAAAGCGACATCCCGTTGGCGGCAAGGATCGTGATTCGCTTTGCTGCAATATCCTGAATCCGTTTCATGCCGGGTCCCCATGAGATTCCATGATGTACAAAAATGAAATCAGCATTGAGGTCGGCAGCCGCATGAAATACAGCTTCACAGGCATCCACAGCGAACACCGCTTTTTCTACTTTGTCCGCCCCCTGGAATTGCAAACCGTTGTTGGATGCATCGGCGGCGTAACGGGGAAGTTCCAGAAGGGAATCGAGAAATGTGTTGAGTTCAATCAGGGATGCCATAATGAATCAAGCTCCTTTTTTGGGAGTTTTTTTGGTGAAGAAATTATATACATCATCCACTGTTTTTGCTTTCAGCAGAGCTTCTGCATCTTCTGTTTTTGCCAGGAGAGATGCGGCAGCAGCGATGAATTCAATGTGCGGTCCGCTGGAATCTTTGTTGCTGAGACAAAGTACAAAGATATTGGTGGGTTTGCCATCCATGGAGTCAAATTTATAACCCGCCGGATTCAAACCGATTGCGGCAACAATATCACCCACACCTTCAGTACGGGCATGGGGAATGGCTACACCATTCTGCATACAGGTGGTAATGATTTTTTCCCGTTCCAGAATATCGTTATAGCATTTTTCTTTATCCAGAATATCTTTGGATTCTGCGGAGAGTTTATCCAGCATTTCTTTGATGACTTCTTCTTTTGTAGTCGCTTTCAGCTTCATGATAATCGCTTCTTTGCAAAGGGCTTTTTCCATGATACTGCATGCAACTTTGTTGTTCTTGTCTGCGGCAGAACGCTGTTCGGTTGCAACCGCTGCCGTTGCATTGAAGATTTCTTTCTGTGCCTGTGCCGGACTGCTCAATTCTTTGAGTTTACCCATGGTCTGATGGAGATCCACAAAGGTTTCATACATGATCGCATGAATGAACGGTACTTCCGACGGATTGGATTCAAACACAAAGTCGTTGCCTTCTCTCATCAGGGCAAATGACAGATTGTCTTTACGGATCTGGATGATACCGGAAGATTTATCCACGGTGGAAAGCATGTATTCTTCCTGTTCGAAAATCTCAATCATGCGCTGAAGAACAATATCGGAAATAAACGCAGAGGGGAAACGGAACGGAGTATGAACAATGGTCATATCCTGTGTTTCTTTGCGGACACCTTTCTTATCCGTAAGAACCGCCGCCAGCATCGGCGGAGCAACAACCGTTGTCGCAAGTGTCATGATAATAACAACACCGAACAGTTTGGAGTCAAGAATGGGAACCTGCTGCCCATTGAGCATCATCATGGTGGATGCCCCGATACTGGCGATGATCAATGCCACTTCCCCACGGGGAATCATACCGACACCGACACGGAGCGCACCGCGAACATTGAAGTTCATGAACAATGCCGGAATCGCACAGCCAAGTACCTTGGCAAGTACCGCAAGTACAGAGTAGAGCAACCCCATTTTCAGAACATCCATATCCGCGAAAACACGGATGTCAACCAGCATACCCATGACCACGAAGAAGATGGGAACCATGAAATTGTAAATCGGGTGCAAAGCGTGCTGAATCGCAAAAGATACGTCTGTTTTGGACAAGCTCAAACCCATAACGTATGCGCCAATGATCATGGCAAGCCCGGACTGTTCAAACAATCCGGCAAGAATCAAGGACAAACCAAATGCCAGAACACCGAACACTGCAGGGGAATGATAGAGATGAAGGAATTTTGCAAGAGGACGGGCTACCAACAAACCAAGAACGGTTGCACCAAGCCAGATCCCGAAACATTTCAATGCAATCAAACCGATTTTACCCCAGGCAACTGCTCCTGCCGCGCCGCCGGTGGCACTGGTCAAGGCAGAGGTCAAACCGAGGACAATGGCAAGACAGATAATACCAAGCACGTCGTCAATCACAGCGGCGGCAAGAATGGTCACACCTTCCGGGGAGTCCACTTTTTTCTTTTCCGAAAGAATACGTGCGGTGATACCGACGGATGTCGCAGTACAGAGAATACCCAGGAACATGCAGCGCGGATCCATAATGGAGGCTTTCAGCATGAACATACCAAGTCCGGCACCAAACAGGAAGGAGAAAATCACCCCGCCGATCCCAACCAGTGTCCCGACAACAGAATAACGGAAAAACATGCGCAAATCAGTTTCCAAACCGGAGATGAACAACAGCAGAATGGAACCCAATGTGGCAATGGCATACAGAGAGGAATGATAGGTGCTGAAAGAAATATTATTCAATGTAACAGCTGCACCATGAAGCGGCTGGAATGTACCAAGATTGGAAGCAAATCCGAAAAGTCCGTGTTCCAATCCATGAAGCGGAATCGGAATCGCACCCAGCACATAAGGTCCGATGATGATCCCTGCTGCGATTTCGCCAAGCACAGATGGCATTTTCAATTTTTTGGTAAGATCACCGCAGAATTTTGCAGCGAAGATGATAATCCCCAGCTGAAGAGCCAGGACGGCGGTCTGCTGTAATGTAGACAGTTCAAAGTTGAGCATGTTACGCCTCAATTTATAAAAGTTGAAAGTTAAAAAATTAAAAAGTAAAAAACTGCTTAATATACACTGTTTTTTCTTTTTTTCAAGTTTTTAATGATTATTCCGGAAAAGAATGTACGTTGTAAAGTTAAAAACTCGGCGACAATCTTTTTACTACTATATATAATAAGGCTATTAGAATCGACATTGCCGACCATTTCGTAATAAAAACATAAATTTGATTGATGTCTTGTTTTATCATTCCTTTTGAAACAACCTTTTTATTAAAATTCTTCATATTTTGACTTGTTTATGACATAAAAATGAGGTAATTTCAAAAGTCCGGCAAAATTTGACTGAAAAAAGATTGTTGATGAGATGAAAATGGTAGTTTGATCCGGCGTTGCCTTACGGCTATGCCGTGACAAGGTGTGGGAAATAACCATCCACCTTCGCCAAGGCTACGGCGGACAAGCCAAAAACGCCCCGTTTTCAGATCGCAACAAGAGTTTTCAGACATTTTTGAAGACCTTTGAAATTGCCTCAAATGAAAAAGAATCAAATTTTTTCAATTTTTTTTAATTTTTCGCTTGACTTTTATAAATTCGATGATATATTAATGTCATCAACCGGGAAATACGGTTTGATGCTTCTCAGTTAATAATGAGTGGCGGGGTAGCTCAGTTGGTAGAGCAGAGG
>JAFVSW010000264.1 GCA_017503545.1 Lentisphaeria bacterium
ACGGAATGACATATTCGTTAATGCGATGATTTCCCGGATATATCATTGCCTCCACGATGAATCCAGTTCCTGCGGAACGTCTTCAACGCGGAGGCTGTCATGGGACAATATGATTCAATGTCTTATCCCAGGGTTACGCTGCGCTTCACCCTGGGCTGTCTGACTCTTGCCGCCCCATTCGGGGCTTATTTTTCGGCAAATCCAAGTTTGTCTGGACGTTAAGGTTTATACTTTGAAATTTTTACCGGACCGCTGTGTGTTGTGAAATGCTTGCAATATCGATCTCCACCAGACTTTTTTACGATTTTTTCAAAACGCTGTCTGGAATGAATTTGAAAAGTCGGGAATGTATGCTATTGTAATAAATCCCCGGGATGCTTCGTGTTAAATATTAAGGGCTTAGGTGCTTTCTTTAATATATAATAAGTCGAGGCAAATTCAAAAGTCTTCAAAAATGCCTGAAAACTCTTGTTGAGATCTGAAAACGGAGCGTTTGAGGTGGTTACCCACTGGGTAGCCACCCACAAACTACCATTTCCATCTCTTCAACAATCCTTTTTCAGTCAAATTTTGCCGGACTTTTGAAATTACCTCAGTCCCGGCTTTTTTTAATCAGGTCCGGAAAATTTTTACCGGACAGTAATGGAGAAACACAGCAATGAGCGGATTTTCTTCTGCTGAAAAAAACGCATTGCGGGAGCGTGCGTCCGGGATACCGGAAGCGTTGCAGAATAATATGGCACGGTTTCCCGATACCGATGCGCCGATTCTGCTTGCCGGTGCCGAATATTGCGGCATTTGGCTGGAACACAATCAGGATAACCTTTTCATTACCGACTGGTATCCGGAAGTAGCGTGGCAATCACAGAAAATTTTTATCGACAAACAGCGTGCCGATGGTATGCTGCCCGCCGCCTTGCGTTATGTTCCGAAGCACGTTGTGTGTTTTGCTCAATTGCAATCCGTTTACGCGTTTGCACGTTGTGCGCTGGAAACAGCGAAACTCTGCCACCGTCCCGAGGAAGATTTCGCCGCCATCTATCGCGCAGGATGTCGTTACGATGAATTTTTACAGCTGCACCGCAACCGCAGCGGCAGCGGTCTGGTGGAAATGTATTGTGCATACGATACCGGACATGATAATTCCCCGCGGGTGCGTGACGGCGGCATCCCAAACGCATGTCCCGACCGCGATGCGGTGAATATGCCGGATTTGCCCTGTATGCCGCTTCTTGCCGCCGATCTTTCCGCCACCCGTTACGGCGGTTTGACCGCATTGGCAGAGCTGGCAGAAATGTTCGGTGACAGCCGTCGTGCCGCGATTTACACGGAACAGGCAGCTGAACTCAAAGCCCGGATGTTCGAATTGCTTTACGATCCGGCAGATGAATTTTTCTACGATCGGGCACCGCAGGGATTGCGCAAATACCGCACCGAACACATTACCAGACTCTTTCTTAACGGCGTACTGAATCAGCAGGAATTTGATTCCGTTTATGATCGTTATTTTGCTCCGGGTAAAGAGTTTTTCACTGCGTTTCCTTATCCTTCCATGTCACCGCTGGATAAAGCGTTTTGCCAAAATCTTCCGCCGAACTGCTGGGGCAGCAATACCCAAATGCTGACATTGCTGCGCGCGCTGATCTGGATGCCGCGTTACAATCGCACGGGAGACTTGTGCAAGGTGTTGAAACGGGTATTGCGGGCGTTCTGTGATTTTTCCAATGATTTTGGACAGGAACTGGACCCGTTCACCGGCAGAAAGATCAGCGGCAACGGTGGTTATACTCCGGCAATGCTGCTGTTTTATCAGGCATGCAATATGCCGGGCGTGTTGGAGGAATGATTTAAGAACTCAAGCCGGATAAGACGCAGGTTTGTCGTAAAACAAGCCCTTACAGGACTTGTTTTTCGATTGATCCGTGTTTTTTCGTGCAGTCGTGGCTTTTGGATAACATTCCGGCTTACAAACAAAAATCTGACAAAATCACTTTTTGAAATTGCCTCCTCTATTCAAATATGACGGAAACACCCGTTTTTTGAAAAATTATGGGATATCTGTGAAAAAACAAAGAGGCAAAAAAATACCGTTCGATATTTTTTTGCCTCGCACATTTTATTTCAGAAAAATTGTGAGAATCACATCTTTTCTGTTTCAGCCGTCAATTTTGCTGCATCGGCATATAATTTTTCCAGATAGCCGAATCGGGAATTGATGAAGTCATCGGCTGTGAATTTTATGTAATATTCGTTGATGGCTTCCGTCATTTTCTTCTTGAATTCAGCAATGGCTTCCGCTTTTACGCCGGGCCATTTATTCATGTAATCAATGCGGTAATCTTCCAGTTTATTACCCAGTTTGCCAAAGTAATATTTGTTCAGATTACAAATGAATTCCCGTTCCATATCCAGACATTCCGCCGCCGCAGCAAGACGCAGGAATTTCAAACGCTGATTGGTATCCGTGAGCGTCTTCACATTTCCAATCGGGTAGGGGGATTTTTTGATGTTCAGAATGGCATCGATCAAATTCTGTTCCGGCATTTCTCCGAACAATTTCATCGACAGTTCGCAGATGAATTTACGGTAATCGTATGGCTTCCCGGACCACATACTGTTTGCAGCATAAAGGATGGTGAACCAACTGCTTTCCTGAGGTTCCGCAGGGCAGTCGGCAGATCCGATTCTTGTCCAACCGGTGGCACAGACACATTCCAGTTTATTTTCGATGGCTGTTTTTGTCCATGCGTCGATATTTTTACCTCTGATATCCAGCGGGGGAACGGAGCCTGCCCAGTTATCGCAACCGGCATATCCGCTTGCCCCGAAGATCTTGATTTTTTCATCCAGGAAAGATTTGAGCAGGGGAAATTCGTTACCCACTCCTCCGTAACCGTAAGCCCAATACATGAGGATGGCTTTTTTTCCGAGGACCCAGCACTGACGGGCTTCTTCATCGGTCATGGCGCCATGAAGATTGCGGAGAATGTCATCCCAGATAATGGGCTGCCATCCGTTTTTCAAAACATAATCCACGCTGGCCCCGACTTTTTTCAGGAAGGAACCGGTTTTACCCAGTTTTGCACATTTCGGACATTCGCCCAGGTTGATGGCTTCGTCCGCGCCGATATGGAAATAACCTTTGTGTTCCGCAAAGCAATCCATCAATTCCGCAGCCATATTTTCCCAGAGCTGTTGTGCTTTGGGATTGGAGACACAGAATTGATATACGTGACCGTTTTCCCGGAGTGCTTTGTATTTTTTGTGTTTCAGAATGTAATCGGAATGTGCAAGACATTGAAGTTTCGGGATGATCTGAATGTGCAAATCTTTTGCATATTTGCTCAATTTGCGCATTTGTTCGTAAGTGTAAGCACCGGGACAGCCCACGCCGGGAGCGGCTTTATAGTCGTATTTGTCTTCGATTTCCAACAGAATGGAGTTGACTTTATAAGATGCCAGAATACGCATTTCTTCCAGAAGAAGATCAAATTTCGGTTCATATCCTTTCAAGTCCCAATGGATCATACGCAGGGGAATGGATGCTTCATCCCGGATTTCGCCGCAGGGGATCCGGGCAGGCATCTGGAGGAACGTTTGAATCCCGTAGAACAAACCGGCTTCTGATTTTGCATCGATCCGCAACGTATCTTCTGTAATGCGGATCTGATATGCTTCGATGCCGTCACCGACTTCAACGGCAGGAAGATCTTTTGCATTTTTTGCTGCAAATTGCAGGAAGAAACCAGTTTTCTTTTTTACTGTTTTGCAAGCAGGGAACTTGGCTTTGAGTTCATTCAGCATAAGGGCATTGACCCCGGCATAACTGAGATTGACCATAGCATCCATATTGCAGACGCCGTCAGAAACGGTTGATTTTTTTACAGGTGGTAATAACTGCATGATATCATACTCCTTGATTTTCGTGATATACCTTAATATATGTGTTTTGCCTTGTAATTCAAGTATGTAAAGTGAAAAAAACACGAAAAGAGTGTGGTAATCCGTGTATAAAATGAAAAAAATTGGTGATATTTCTGAAAAAAACTTGACATTTTAAAAAAGTGTGGCATATTATGATTCTGAATTATAGAGACGAAAACAAAACAACATATTAAATATGGAGAAGAAAAATGGCACATAAGAAAGGTCAGTCCAGCAGCCGTAACGGTCGCGACAGTCAGCCTAAAATGCTCGGTATCAAAGCGTATGCCGGTGAATTCGTAACTGCAGGCAGCATCATCGTGCGTCAGCGCGGTGCCCGTTTCCACGCAGGTTCCAATGTGGGTGTCGGCCGTGACTTCACACTCTTCGCACTTTGCGATGGTACAGTGAATTTCCGCAAATCCCTCAAGAAATTTGTGGAAGTCATCCCTGCTCCGGCAGCTGAGTAAGCAAGTTTCTCAGTGATTGACGGTATTACGTCATTCAGACAAATAAATCCGGTATCCCTTTTACATTTGATGAAAAGGAATGCCGGGTTTTTTGTTTCAAGACCAAGTTTTGAACAGGAAAGAATAAAGAGATATGTTTGTTGATCGTGCAGAAATTACAGTGAAAGCCGGAAACGGCGGCAATGGTTGCTGCAGTTTCCGCAGAGAAGCATTTATCCCGAAAGGCGGACCCAACGGCGGTGACGGTGCCCCCGGTGGAAATGTGATCCTGGTTGCAGATGCCGGGGAACAGAGCCTTGCCAACTTTGTCTTCAATCGTCGCTTTACCGCAGAAAACGGTGGAGACGGTAAAGGCAAAGATATGCATGGACGCAAGGGGAAAGATTGTTATATCAAAGTCCCGCTGGGTACCATTGTCCGTTCCCGTGAAACCGGGGATATTCTTGCTGATATTGACCGGGAAGATATGGAAATTGTGATCGCTGTTGGCGGTCGCGGCGGTCGCGGGAATGCCCGTTTTGCCACCAGTACCAACCGTGCGCCACGTGAACATGAACCCGGGGAACAGACCAAGGATATTCCCCTTGATTTGGAATTGAAACTGGTTGCAGATATCGGATTGGTGGGGTTCCCCAATGCCGGAAAATCTACGATTCTTTCTGATATTTCTAATGCGAAACCGAAAATCGCACCGTATCCGTTCACGACACTGCACCCTGTGGTCGGCGTGATGGAATTCCCCGATTTCCACAAAATCACGGTGTGTGATGTTCCCGGACTTCTGGATGGTGCCCATCAGAATGTCGGTTTGGGGCATTATTTCCTCCGTCATATCGAACGTACAAAATTGTTGATTTATGTAATTGATATGGCAGGAGTGGACGGGCGTACCCCGTGGGATGATTATGAGATCCTGCGGAAAGAATTGGATGCGTACATGAAAGGGTTGAGTGACCGTGTCATGTTGATCGCCGCCAATAAGATGGATTTGCCGGAAAGTCAGGCGAATCTGGAAGAATTTATTTTGCGTACCGATACCAAATTGCCGATCTTCCCCTTGAGTGCGGCATCTGATGCCAGTTTTACGGATTTCCAGAACAAACTCCGGGAACTGAAAGAACAGGCGGATCTCCGGGATTTGGAAGCGCAACGCAGGAGAACGATTTAAGATGAAGCTTGACGGTGTTACGGTCCTGATCACAGGCGGCGCCGTCCGCTTCGGCTCTTATCTGTGCCGTGCTTTTGCACGCCGGGGAGCCAAACTCATTATTCATTACCGTAATTCTTGTGCAGAAGCCAATGCGCTTGCACAGGAATTGGGAAATGGACATCAAACCGTTTATTGCGATTTATGTGATACCGCTGCCGCGGAAGAAATGATCCGCCGTTTTGCTCCTGATGTTCTCATCAACAATGCGGCATCCTATGACCGGGCACCGTTGCCGGAAGAAACTTCAGAGTCGGCGGCAGCGCAATATGCAGTCAATGCATTGACCCCGATTGCTATGCTGAAAACATTGGCACAGGTTCGGAAAGACAAAGAAACGGCGGCAATCAATATTCTGGACAGTGGAATTACTGCCGTTCCTGCGGCATCATTCAGTTATATTTTATCCAAAAAAATGTTGGCATCTGCCACAAAATTGGCAGCCCGTCAATGCGCTCCTTATTTGCGTGTGAATGCCGTTGCTCCGGGGAACATGATCCCGGTAAAAGAACTTGCCCATTTGAATATGCAGGGAACAGCCGCCCGATTACCATTGAAACGCCCGGTAGACCCTGCCGATGTAGCGGAATCCGCCGTTTTTCTTGCGGAAAATTCATCAATAACAGGAACCGTACTTTATACCGATTGCGGACAAAGTCTGCTGGAAGATGGAGAGTAATATTATGGAATTGACTTTTTTGCGTATCAGTTGTGTTTTATTGATCATTGCGTGTTGTATTCTTGCGGTGGATAAATCCACAACGGGGTACAAATTGCAGAATGTAACCTCCCGAATTGCGGAAAAAACGGCAATCATTGAAGAAAATGAAAAACGGTTCAAAAAGGAAATGGAAACCTTGCAGAATGTTGCCGCAGAACGGGAACGCCGTCTCTATTTCCGGATGCCGGAAGATTATACCGGAAAAACGCAACTCAAAGTGGCGGAACAGAAATTGTTTCCGCGCAGTCGGGAAGCAAAAGCGGCAAAACAACTTGTCCGTGAGATCCATACGACCGTTCCCGATCAATTGATTCGTGATGTTCTCCGTGCCGATGAAGCGGATAAGGATAAAAAGCAGAAGAAAAATTCCATTGCAAAAGATTGTCTGATCCATCCGGAAACCGGACTTGTCACTTATCCGCCTGCCGCAGTATTGGAAGAAGTCGCCCGCAAAAATGATATGCAGGCGAGTACCTCTTTTGTATGGGATATGAAAAATTTCCGTTTGGGATGTGTTACAACTGTTATTCCCCCGGCAAAAATGTTGAACCGTCATGCCGCCCATCATGATTGGACTGCCCCGGTGCAAATGGATGTGATTCAGAACAGTAAAGGCAATGTGGTATTTCCGTTTTCTGCATTGGATACCCATAAGAAACGGGAAATTTCTTTTCTCCCGGTTAAGTCCGGTGTCCCCCTGGGTGGTATATATGTGCATTATTACCGTATAACCGGCAGACATGGTTTTCAGCTTGATTATGAATTGCCTGCAACCGTTGCGGATGAGGATTTTCAAGCCGGAATAAAATTATTCCCGTTGGTATGCGGCTCCGCTTCTGCAGTGAAACATAACCGGATTCAGTCTTTCCGTATTCAGCCGAAGAATGGAGAAATGACATTCCTGGTTGTGGCGGAACGCCCCTTTTTCCCTGTTTCTGTTACCGGGATGACATTATATCGGGAAACACCAGCTGCTGCGGCAGCATCTTCAACCGTTTCGCCCCGTCCGGAACCGTCTGCAAAATAAAACGCTGCATGGCAAGTGCGTCCTGATTTCTGCCAGCCAGACGGTATGCCAGCATGGCAGTCATCAACGCATCCGGAGAAATATTCCACTTTGTAATATCGGTGATTGTTGTAAAGGGAGCCAGAGCCTTCCCGATCAGAATCAAACGGTTGTCGATGGCAAATCCTCTCATCATTTGCAAAAGGTCTGTGATTTGTACCAGCTGCCAGCAGAAATCATGTTTTGCAAACATGGGTAATTCCCGCGGTATGATTGCTTTTGTTTTGCAATAAAGGAAAAGATCTTCCGCCGGAATGATATTTTTGAACAGAGTCAGTGGCAGCAGGTGACTTTTCCGGAATCCTGCGGTAAAGGTATAGCCGTTTGTTTCCAGCAGATTGCGGAGTCCGGCATCAGTCAACTGCTGTTCCGTCAACAGCAGATATCCGGGAGTCAGAAAGAGCAGATACGGTTCCGATGGGAAAATATCTGTTTGTTTCAGTCCGGGAATAATATATTTTTGATTCCAGTGGCGGATCACACGCAATTCCTGCAAATCACCGTTTTCCGATTTCAGATAATAAGTTCCGGTGGCACCGGTCAATGTTGTAAAGCCTGTATTCTGCAGTGCCGGAGTTTCTTTTACAGCATTCCGGAACGCTGTGAAGGGCAGGGAACACATTGCATTATTTACGGATAAGATCACGATAAGCTGCAGTACCAGTACCGAGATCAGTACGGCATGATTGAGTTTCTGTTTATCGACCCGTTTCATCAACAGGAAAAAGAGCAGAATCGACCAGGGCAGCAGAAACAACATATAGCGGTCATGAGTAAAACGGGTGACTTGCACAAAGAAAAGTTGGAAGGAAAGAAAGGCGGTCAACGGGAACAGAATGAGCCATTTTTCTGTTTCCGTGAGTTCCCATTTCTTCTGTTGTTTCAACAGGTAAAGCAGGAGGACGACGAACCCGAGAATAAACGCCAGATCCAGCATGGTGACCCATTGGTTCAGAGAGGAGAAAAACAGGGCGATTCTTCCGCCGATTTCCGTAGATACCTGTTGATATCCCTGCTGTCCGCTGCCTGTGATCCAGGAAAAATGTTTCTTTACAACATCCCAACCGCCGATGAGCAGATAAGGCAGGATCACACCGGGAATGAATCCGGTAAGCCAGCCGAGGAACGGAATACACATATTTTTGAATTTCTTTTCCGGCACTTCTCTGAATTTATAGATGGCAAACAGAATGGCAGGGAGAAGACATGCACCGTAAATTTGATCTTTGGTACAGAACGCAAAGGCAAGGAATAACCCGGCAGGAATATGGAGTATTGGTTTCTTTTTTGTTTCTGCAAGAAAGACAAAAAAGAGTGCCGCAGTAAAATAAAATGTACAGGGAATATCCATATTGGACGTGGAGGAATAAAAGAACGCCAACGGTGTCAGAATTGTCATGGCTCCGGCTGCAAAGGCATAGAATGACGGGAGTTGCAGAATATAAAATGCCATCAGCCAGACCAGTGCCGCGATTCCCAGACTCATAACGGCTGTGATGGTGCGGAATCCTTTGATCCGTTCCGCTGTTTGCTCCAGATTCGTTGCCGCATCCCAATCTTGTGTTTCTTGAGCCGGAAGCAAGGTTCCGGCAATAAGGTATTGCATCGGACCGTATTTGTATGTATCCGCCTCCATCATTTTGTGTGCAGTAAAAGATGGATTTGCGGGGATGGCATCCGCTACCGGTTCGGACATGGATGGCATAGCCCATGAAATCGTGGCGGCATGAAGGATGAACCAGAGTGCAAACAATGCAATGGCAGAACAGATGGCAGGTGTGTGCTTTTTCATTGTGGAGTATCCGTTGTAATAAATTTAATAACTTCTGTGGAAATATGATATTGTTCCGGATCAAATTGCTGATCTTTCTGCAAGACATCCAGAATCATGTTTTTTGCTTTGACAGAGGAAAGCGGTGCATTCTTCAAATAGAATGTAAGGAGCATCAATTGTTCATTCCGCGGCATCGCGGCAAACCGGCTGTTCCGCAGCGTGGTAAACTCTTTTGTCCGCTGATACAAATCCACTGTTTCCGGTTTGAACGGGAACAGATAGGGGAGGATGATCCGGGATTCAAAGGAACGCACTTTGGTATAATATGGCTGAATTTCCTGCATAAAATTTGTGTCATTCCGGTTGCTGCCGTTCAACGCCAGATAATCACCGCCGGTCCAGATGCAAGCGGAAAGATCCGGGTAAATCTCGGCATGACGGCAGCCTTCCAAGGCGTAAGAGGCAACCGCCCAATTGCGGACTGCTTTTTTGGTCTGGAATTGACCGCTGCGGAAATAATAAAATTTACCAATACTGGCAGTGGGGACCGATAGCAGATGACCTTTTGCGGTCAATTCCTGTTTGACATGATCCCGGAATGTACGCAGCGGCGTGTGGTTGAGCATATACAGAAATTGTATGGTCATGACTCCCTGCAGCAGAAACAGGACGGTGTATAAGATCAATGCCGTTTTGCGGCTGCAAGTCTCCCGGATCCATATTGCAAGTGTCAGGCAGAACCAGGGGCAGAGCGGGACAAACCAGCGGACTTCCGACCGAAGGATCGGCAGGGTGAAAAAGAAAAAGAGAGAAAGAATCGTGGCTGTCAGAAACAGAAAAGCGGTCCGGTACTTTTTCAAACATCCGGCGGCGTTCTTCCATCCGGCGGCGAGCGCGGCGATGAGGATCAGCAGTACCGGATAATCCAAAATAATCGCCAGATGCCGGAAGGAATCCGCAATCAATTGCATAAAGCCCGGAAGTCCCGGTTTGACTGCCAGAAAGTCATCTTTTCCGTCAGAGAAAATATAAGAAAAATGGTTCAGCGCATCCGGCAGTCCCACGCTCCGCAGATAAATGAGCAATGTGACCGGGACAAAAGCCAAGCCCCAGAAAAATACAGGGCGTATTGCCGCCGCAATATTTTTCTTTGCACGATAACGGAAAAACATATACAAGAATGCCGGTAATACCAATAAAGCACCGGATTGATCTTTTGTACAGAAACTGCATGCAATGGCAACACCGCACAGTAAATTCCAAACTAAACTGTGCCGACGGCTCTGTTCTTCCGTTTTCCATCCCATACAGCCGCAGAAAACCGCTGTCATATACCAGAAGGTGTACGGAATATCCATGTTGGATGTGTGGGAATAATACAAATTGACCGGGAGCAATGCGCATAATACTCCCGCTGCAAAAGAGGTCCACCGATCCCGTTTCAGAATAATCCGGCTGAAACCGTAAAGCAGTAAAACGATCCCTGTCAGCATGATTGCCGCAATGATCCGGAATGATGCAATTCGCGCAGATTGCAGTGCAAGTGGATCGGGACAGGATGCAATGTCACCGGTCCACCCAGGTGACAACAGATCATAAATAATAAATTGGAGAGGCGGATAGACCGCAGTTTTTGCCCGGAACATATCTTTGACAGTTGCTGTGATATTCGGGTACGCAGAGTCCGCCACATGTTCCGACCATGCCGGAAGCTCCCAGCGATACGTGAAGACGTGGGTAAGAAAACACAACAGGATCAGAAGAAAAGGGAAAAAATACGGTTTGTATTTTTTCATCAGATCTGCCATGTCGCAGTTCCTTTGCCGGAAATTTCCAGTTTTGCTTTGATGCCGTGAGCCAGCGCACCGATCCCCATCATCATCTGTTTGAATTCGATCCCGCTGATTTCCAGATCCAGCAACAGTTGATTCAATTGCAGAGTGAGTTCGGTGGACCCGGACATGGTACCGGGGCGTTTGGCGTTCAATGTTGTATGCAGTGGAATGATGCGGTCTTCGGCAGGGATTGTGAGAAGACGGCGTGTTTCTCCGGCGGAAAATGCCGTATAATCCAACGTCAGTTCAGGAATACGTACCGTCAACTCCGCTTTGATGGAAAGTTTATCTTTCCCATCGGGATCGGGGGAAGGGAGGACGGATGCGAGAAAGACGGCGGAAACTTTGCCATCGATAAGTTTTTTGATTTCGGACAGGATTTTACCTTCGATAAGCTGAACACCGAATGACAATGCACACATGATAAATCATACTCCATATTATATTAAACAAAAACATATTTTTTGGTAAGATAGCAGAGAATACGAAATTTTCAACATCTGTAATTATAATTTTGTTGAAAAATGCAAATTAAGGCAAATTAGGCAAATGCGGAGCGGTGTTGAAAGGGTGAAAATAAGGTGGAAATATGAAAAAAGCCAAAAAAACGGGAAAATACAGTTGAAAAATACGAATATCATGCTATATTAATACATTGATGCGTTGGTTTTTATTGGTCTTTTGTAGAAAATTGACTTGGTAAAAATTGATGTGTTAATGGTATAACGAGTTGAGAACAACAGTTTTATGTTAAAACAATAAATAACCAGGAGACACGAAATGGCTGTTCCGAAGAGAAAAAAATCTAAAATGAAAAGACGCATCCGTCAGGCTGCAAACCGTTACGAAGGCGTTCAGGCAAATTACTGCACACAGTGCGGCGAACCTGCTGCTCCTCACGCAGTGTGCCGTCATTGCGGATCTTACAAGGGTAAACAGATTATCTCTGTTCAGTAATCAGTAAAAAAACAGGAACGAGGGACACCGGATGAGAATCGCAGTAGATGCTATGGGCGGAGATTTCGCTCCCGCTGTCGTAATAGAAGCGGTTGCAGATGCATTGCGTGAAATTCCCGATGTGGATATTCACCTTGTGGGCCATCAACAGAAGTTGGCGCACTACTTGCTGAAAGCAAAACTGAAAGAGTCAGACAGACTTCATTTTGTACATGCCGAAGAAGTAGTGGAAATGAGCGACCTTTCCACCGCTGCCATTCGTTCCAAACGTCATTCTTCCATCACAGTTGCGGCTGGTTTGGTGGCGGAAAAGAAAGCGGACGGCGTGATTTCCGCCGGGCATACCGGTGCCGCCGTCGCTGCTACAAAAGTCAGAATGCGCATGGCACCGGGCGTGGATCGCCCTGCCATTGCGACACTGATGCCGGCAATCGGTGGCAGATTTGTGCTGACAGATGCCGGAGCGAATACGGATTGCGATCCGTTGAACCTTGCACAATTTGCCGTGATGGGTGAATTGTACGCAAAATTTGCATTGGGAATTGAAAATCCCCGCGTTGGTCTTCTTTCGGTCGGCGGCGAGGATGTCAAAGGAAATTCCCTGACCAAAGAAGCCTTCAAGATCCTTTCTAAAATGCCGATCAACTTTGTCGGTAATGTAGAAGGTAATGATATGTTCCACCGGGTGGCGGATGTGGTTGTCTGTGATGGATTCAACGGCAATGTTGCGTTGAAAACGGCAGAAGGTATCGCCGGTGCAATCGGAACCTGGCTGAAAGAAGCATTGACAAAAGATGCAGTACGTCAGGTTGGTGCATTCCTTGCACAAAATGCCTTCCGGGATTTGAAGGCGATCAGTAATTCGGAAGAATACGGTGGTGCCCCGCTGCTTGGCATCAACGGTGTTTGTATTATTGGACATGGGGCATCTTCCCCGAAAGCAGTGAAAAATGCCATTCGCGTGGCAAATGAATTTGCGAAACATTCTTTGCCGGAAAAAATTGCGGCAAGGATTCAGGAATGTAATGTCGCTGTCGGTGTGAAAACCGCAGCATCTAAAACGGACTCTTGATCATGGCTGTTAAAATTGCAGGAATCGGAAGTTATGTACCGGAAAAAATTTTGACGAATTTCGATCTCGAAAAGATGGTCGATACGTCAGACGAATGGATCACCTCTCGTACCGGAATCCGTGTACGGCATATTTCTGAACCGGAAGTGCCTACCTCCGATTTGGCTCTCAATGCCGCCAAACGTGCTATGGAAATGGCTGGTATTACTGCAGAACAGCTTGATATTATTTCTGTTGCAACAATTACCGGGGATTATCATTTCCCCAGTACCGCTTGTGTCCTTCAGGACAAACTCGGTGCAACATCCAACTGTGCCTGTTACGATCTTCAGGCTGCTTGTTCCGGTTTGATTTATTCCAATGATGTTGCAACTGCTATGTTGAAACACAGAAAACATGCAAAATATGCGTTGGTCGTCGGCGCGGAAAAACTTTCCGGTGTTGTCGATTGGACTGACCGCAGTACTTGCGTGCTTTTCGGTGACGGTGCTTCTGCTCTCGTCCTGGTCAAAGATGATGATGATCAGGGTGACGATACCCTTTTGACGACTGTACTCGGTGCAAAAGGCGGAAACGCCCAGATTTTGAAAATTCCGGCAGGCGGCTCCGTTCTTCCGGCTTCTCATGAAACAATTGATAATAAACAGCATTTTATCCAGATGGGCGGACCGGAAGTTTTCAAACTTGCGGTAACTGCCATGGCAAGCGCTTCCAAAGCTGCATTGGCAGAATTCAATCTTACTGTTGATCAGTTGCGTTGGGTTATTCCGCATCAGGCAAACAAGCGTATCATTGATGCTGTTTGTTCCCGTCTCGGTGCAACAGAAGAACAGGTCTATGTGAACGTAGATCGTTACGGTAATACTTCTGCTGCCTCCATCGGGATTTGTTTGGATGAAATTGTCCGCGGCGGTATGATCAAGCCCGGTGATTACGTTCTTTTGACCTCTTTCGGTGCCGGTATGACTTGGGGCGCCGCTCTTCTGCGTTGGAAATAAGAATGAGAAGCGCATTTCTCATCTGTTTTTTCAGTTTGATTTCGCTCTCTGCTGCGCCTCCTGTAATTCAGGTTCTTCCCGGTGGAAAAACATTAGAAGATGGCGGCAGAGAAGTTGATTCTTTTATCAGCCGGACATTTGACCGTATTTCTGTAGCCTGGGGCATGTGTTGGGAAGAGTTTCGCCTTGCATCCTCGGAAGTCGTTGAAGAGTCTAAAAAAGTCATTAAACAGGAAGTGGAAAAACAGACGGATAAGGTGGTTGAAAAAGTTTCTGAAACGGCAAAAGAAGCGGTTCGGGATACCATCCCCTGATTTTTTCAGATTATCATGAACAGAAAAAAAATCTTACTTTTAGGTGCCGGAGCGGTGGGAGTTCTTCCTGCTGCCGCATTTCTTTCTATTCCGGCGGTTGATTTCCGTGTTGTCGCCGATGCGGAACGGATCAGCCGGTATCAGCGTGACGGGATTTATCTTAACGGTAAACTGTTGCCGTTGCGTTACATGGTATCCGGTTCAGAAGACTTTACTGCCGATTTGATTCTGATTGCTGTTAAAGGCTGGTCTCTGGAAGAGGCTTTGCCCTTGCTGCGTCCTCATGTTGCCCGCCATATGGTTCTTCTCCCCTTGCTGAACGGTATCAATGCGCCGGATGTGATCCGGAAACAATATCCGGAGTCCACTATTCTCAATGGCTTTTTCCTGGGACATGCCAGTGTGCGGACGGGTAATTCCATCATGCAGGATGGTGTTGGCGCATTTTATATTGGCAGTGAACCGGAAGATGCTGCTGTTCTTGCAGAGACCGCGCAATTATGCCGTTCTGCCGGAGTTCATGTGGATGTCCCTGCCGATTTCCGTTCTGCCTTATGGAAGAAATTTATTCTGAATGTGGGGATCAATCAGACGCAGGCGTATTACCGCGCCGGATATGGTATCGTTCAGCAGTCGGCGGAAATGATGGATTTTGCCATTTCTCTGATGAAAGAAGCTGCCACCGTAGCAGAAGCGGAAGGAATCACAGGTACGGATGAAATGATTTCTGCCGGATTGGAAACGATTCGTTCCATGCCGCCGGAAGTACAGACTTCCATGTTGCAGGATGTCCTTTCCGGGCGTATGACAGAGATTGATTCCTTTGCGGGTGAATTGATCCGGCGCGGCAAAAAGAACAATGTCCCGACCCCGTTGAATGAAATGGTGTTCAAACATATCGTATCCTGACGTATCTTTTTTTTAAGCTGAAAAAAATGCCTCTTCGACGTTTTGTGCCATAAAATCAAATCTTGTTCGAGTTTAATATTCTCTGAAGTTTATGCCTTTTCGATTTTAAATACCCTCGGATTTATACAAGAAAAGAACTCAACGTCCAAATAAGCAGAGATAAATCTGAAACCAGTGCCAGCGGCACGGCACAGTAAAGCCCAGGGTGAAGCGTCAGCGAGAACCCTGGGTATAAGACATCGAACTACATTGCCTAAGACCGGCATTGACGGATATGGCGTTCCGGTACGGAATGACATATTCGCCAATGCAATGATTTTCC
>JAFVSW010000265.1 GCA_017503545.1 Lentisphaeria bacterium
ATGATGATTTTGTGAATGATTTTCGGGGAAAGCCAAGTTAAGCGTATTGCCTTTGCCACAACCCCGGAATCAATACCGATGGTTGCGCCAGCTCTTTGATGTTGGGATACGCTCCCTCATCAATCAACTCCTGCCAATGAAATCCTTGGCTTTCCGTGGTTGCCCTGCAGCCAAAGACAAAGTTAAGTAATTTTTATCAACACCTGCATGCCGGAGTGCTGGAGTATTATCCCATGTTTGCCTCGTTTTTCTGGCTGCGCCTTGTATTTCGTTCGCAGTGTGCTATATTTGCAGAAACACAGTAAAGCACAGAAAAGAATCTGAAAATGAAGAAATTTTTAACTTTTGTCGCAGGCGCGATTTTATCGTGGAGTGTGGTTATGAATGGTGCTGAAAAGGTTGTCCGTTACGAAGATTTCGGGGCGAAAGGCGATGGAAAAACTTGTGATCTCGCCGCATTGGTCGCGGCTCACAAGTACGCCAATGAACACAATTTGCCCGTCCGGGCGAAGGATGACGCCACCTATTATGTGAGCGGTGCAGATCTGACCGTGATCGTGCAGACAGATACCGACTGGGGCAAAGCAAAGTTTCTGATCGATGACCGCAATTTGGTCAATCACAATGCGGCATTGTTTCAAATCACCTCGAAAATGAAGCCCTATCCCGTGGAAGGTCTGACCACCCTCAAGCGCGGACAGAAAAAGATCGATCTCCGGTTCCCCACCACCTGTATGATCACGGTCACAAATGCCAATAATTTCCAATACATCCGCAAAGGCCACAATCAGAACAATGGTGCCGTGCAGCAGGATGTTTTCTGCGTGGATAAAAACGGCAATGTGGATATGGATGCGCCCATTATCTGGGATTTTGACCAGATCACATCGGCGGAGGCTTATCCCGTTGATGAGGATAAACTGACCGTTACTGGCGGTATCTTCACCTCCATCGCCAATGTTACGCCCGACGACCGGCGCTATATCGCCCGGAATATTCTGGTCATGCGATCCAATACGGATGTGAAAAATGTGGTCCATCGGATGACCGGGATCGGCAACGCCGGATGTCCGTACCGCGGTTTCTTTTATGCGGAAAAATGTGCCTATGTCCGGTTTGAAAATTGCGTTCTGACCGGACAGCGCTTTTACTATCATGACAAGCGGGGCGTGAAGGTGCCGCTGGGTACCTACGATTTCGGCGCGAGACACGCACAAAACGTTTCGTTGGTCAACTGTACCCAGAGCAATGATCACATGGACTCAAAATTCTGGGGCGTGATGGGCACAAATTACTGCAAAAATCTGATCTATGAAAACTGCAAACTTTCCCGTTTCGATGCACATTGCGGCGTTGCAAATGCCACGATCCGGAATTCAGACTTGGGACACATGGGGATCAATGCGATCGGGTCCGGTACGTTTTTGATCGAAAATACCATCGTCCGCGGCTACGCTTTTGTTAATTTGCGGGAAGACTATGGCAGCACTTGGGAGGGAAAATTCGTGATCCGGAATTGTGAATACATCCCGAAAAACGGAAATGGCGTTCTGTTCAACGGCAAAAATGATGGTACCCACGATTTCGGTTATATCTGCCACATGCCGGAGGAGATCGTGATCGAAAATCTGTTGATTCGGGATGGAAAACACCCGAAAAATGATCAGGGACCTGTCATTTTTGCAAACTTTAACCGGAAATTCAAAAGTGCGTCTTATAAGGAAAAATATCCTTATATTAAGACAAAGCGGATCTACCTGAAAAATGTCCGGACGGAAAGCGGAAAACCTCTGCGCCTCAGCGATAACATGGAAATGTTCAAAGACGTGGAAGTGATCCGGCTGACAGATTAATGTTCGCATCATTCAATGGCAGCGCAGCCTTCTTGAAAATATGAGACTCTATGTGTCTTCTGTGAAATTCATCCGGAGAAAGGAAGAAAATGGGCGTGTGAAACAGAAAAATCGAGTTTTTTTCAGAATTGCGCTTGACAGATTGTGAAAGTGGTGTATATTAAATCTCGCTTTGCAACGGGTTGTCTGGTTGAAAAGACATCGGGTTTGAAAAAAATCCGGAAAATTTTCAAAAGCGGCTTGACAAATGCAAAAGCCGTGCTAAATTAAACACCACGCAACAATAGCAGGCGAAAGTCTGTGTGATGATTGAAAGATTTGGTTGAAGCTTGTTTGAGAGCTTTTCGGGATCGTCGTTCGCGGTTGGCGCGGA
>JAFVSW010000266.1 GCA_017503545.1 Lentisphaeria bacterium
CAGAAACTGGGAGACCGGGTATTCGAGAACTGCACGAATATGAAATCGGCAACATTATCGCTCCGTCTCACGGTGATCCCGGATCACCTGTTCGTGAATTGCGAAAAACTGGATGGACTCCAGATTCCCCCTTATGTCCGGAGTATCGAAAAATATGCGTTTCAGAACTGCAAATCGCTGACCGCGATCTACATCAATTCCTACACCCACACCATCCATGACTACGCATTCAACGATTGCAAAAAACTCGAGGAAGTCACCATCAGCCACGGGGTCCGTGCCATCGGCAGAGGTGCGTTCAGCGGCTGTGAATCGTTGAAGGAAGTGGTCCTCCCCCGGACAGTCAAGATCGTCGGGGACGATGCGTTCCCCCGGTGGGTGATCGTCAAGAAGAAACGCCGCTGACCGGAGAAAGCGTTCTGCCCGAATTGCGGGCAGTGGTGAATTTATAACTTTCGATGTTTGAAAACAGGCAATGTTGTGATATATTACAGACAACAGAAATGCGATGCAAAAGGAGCATTATGAAAGAATCTCAAAACATCGAATGGAAAGAAACTTGGAACGACGAATATCTCAAGTGGATTTGCGGCTTTGCCAATGCACAAGGCGGTAAAATTTATCTTGGTATCAAGGATGATGGTTCTGTCTGTGGAGTAAAGAACGCAAAGAAACTGTTGGAAGATATACCCAATAAAATTGTAACGACTCTGGGAATCGTTGCAGAAGTAAATCTGCTCAAAAAAGATGCTCTTGACTACATTGAAATCATCGTTGTCCCATCCAGTTTACCCATTGCCTATCACGGGATCTATCATTATCGTTCCGGAAGCACAAAGCAGGAGTTGCGCGGGACTGCATTACAGAATTTTCTTCTGAAGAAAATGGGCGTTTCATGGGATGACGCAAGCCAAGAGATGGCAGTAATTGATATGCTTTCACCGGATGCCATTGAGTATTTTCAACGGAAATCCATTGCGAACAAACGAATGTCACCGGAAAGTTATACGACTGACATGCAAAGAGTATTGGAAAATCTGCGTTTAATTGACGACAATGGACATTTGAAAAATGCCGCATTGCTTTTGTTTGGCAAAGATCCTGCAAGATATTTTCCACTCTGCGATTTCCGGATCGGACGTTTTATCGGGAATGAAGCTAACTTGTTGTTTCAGGATGTTGTAGGAGGAGACATCATTCGTATGGCAGACAGGGTAATGGATATATTGAAATCCAAGTATCTCACTTCCCCGATCCATTACGAGGGGTTACAGCGGATTGAACCTTTGGAAATTCCGGAAGAGGCCTTGCGTGAAGCAATTTTCAATGCCATTATCCACAAAGACTACACCGGAGTCCATATTCAAATGCGGGTTTATAATGACCGGATCGAACTATGGAATCAAGGTAAATTACCGGAAGAATTGCCTCCGGAAAAACTGTTTGAACGACATTCTTCTTATCCCCGGAACAAAAATATTGCAGAAGTATTCTATCGTGCAGGATTTATTGAAAGTTGGGGACGCGGGATCCGGAAAATCGTAGACGCTGTAAAAAAAGCCGGGCTTACAGAACCTGAAATTGAAGATGCAGAAGGCGGAGTGCGTATCACGATATTCCGCAAGGGGTATAATCCGGCTCCGGAAATCACCTTACCACACAAGAAAAGTAAGGTGAAAAGTAAGGTGAAAATCCTGGAGCTGATTTGTAAAAATCCTCAAATTCCAATTCACATGATCGCCGAAGCGATCGGACTCTCTGTCGGGGGTGTTGAAAAAAATATACGGCAACTGAAAAAAGACGGGATTTTAACTC
>JAFVSW010000267.1 GCA_017503545.1 Lentisphaeria bacterium
GTCCCGAGAATCGGTTTTTTCTGCCGGAATAAAATCGTTTTTATTCCAAAAGCTGCAAAATATGTAAATGCAGAAAGTTTCATATTTCAATACCGTTATAAATTAATCACTCACCGATAATATACCATCTCCCGCAGGTGTTTACAACTGTGAAAAGGCAATTTTTTGCGTTTTAAGGGGCGTGTCGCGGCGGTTATTTTTTCTTATTAGTAATACCAGCAATTACCCGAACTATTAAATGGATAAGAAAAACCGGGATGGATGTTATCCATAAATAAAGCCATGCGGATATTTTTTTCAAGGATGATCCTGTGAGCCGGACAAAAAACGGTATCGGCCGATCACCATGCGGGTGTTTGCAGGGTCTGATCCGGTTCAATACTGCCGAGTTTGATCTTGCGGAACGCTTCTTTCAGGCGGATGGTTTTGCAGATCATTTCCCCGTTCCTGATCTGCGTACAGACAAAGCCCGGATCTTTTTCGCTGTATGTGGTGACAGCCGGAGTTTTTTTGTTTACTTCTTCCCAGCTGCCGGTCTCAAACCAGAGATCCGTTTCCGCATCGCGCCGGACGGTAAAAAGGGTCACATTCTGTGATTTCTTTGCGTCGTAGTACATCACTTCCAAATCTGCATTGTACCGGCTTACAGTAAGCCGGGCATTTTTCGGCAGGTCCTTGAATTTTGCACTGAAAGAACACCTGCCGCCCCTCTGTATATTGGTAAGATGCAATGTACAGGTGCCGTCCGGAGCCATTTCAACCCAGTGAGACCACAAATTCTTTGTGATATAATATCCCAGTGAATACCGTAATTTTTTCCGCTGTTCCGCCGGAAGAGTCAACGCATGATCATCCCATTCCCGGATCATACCGTGTTTTTCTGCCGCCGCCATCAACGCGGAAGTTGCCCCGGCATCGGTCAGCGGGAAAAGCTCATTAAGCCAGCGGAGCCGTTCTTCCGTATTCCAATCCGGGAAATATTGGTTTGCGTGTTTTTTAATGTGATAATCAAAAGGACACGGTCTTTCCTTCAACTCTTTCAGAGAAGATTCCACAGAGCGCGGGATCACAAAATTGATCAAAGGCATCCACGGGATCAGGGCGTTTGGATTGTAGTTCAGCAATCCGATCTGCAGACCGCTGTTTGCCTGATTGAACACCCCGATCTGAAGTGTATTCCTGCCTCCCTCTGCCGGCGTTTCGTCATGAATGAAATTGGCGACTCCGATGGAAACACCATTATTTTTTCCCCACGCATTGAATACGCCAACCGCCAAGCCGTTATTTTTGTCCCCAAACGACCAGATATTTGCAGCAAGTCCATTATTTTCGCCAAGTAAAACGATTTGTCCGCAACTGATCCCATAAACTTTCCAGCTGAAACCAACCAATCCGGGAGAAAGATTGATCCCGCAGATCGTTGTTCTGATCCCGCAGAGATGCACCGGCCAGAACGATATTTGCACCGGCGACCATTTTGCGTCGTCGATGATGGCATGCCCGAGCCATTCTTCGCCGTGAGCATACAGATTCAGCGAAAAGCTCATCAATACCGCCAGTAACAAAATCTTTTTCATCATGGTTATTTCTCCTTATCCAAAATGGTTTCTCTGATTTTCTTCCAATCGGCTTTGCGGAGCAGTTCGGGGATGTTGGTGTAGATGTTTTTGTGGTGACCGTATTCCGGTTTCATCAATTCGGAAATGGCATCTTCCACGCTCCAATTTTCAAAGACGATGCGGTACGCGGCAACGGAACAGCCGGTGCGGTCGCTGCCGTGCCAGCAATGGATCAATAAGGGTTTGGGAGCATCGCGGATGACGGTCAGGATCTTATAGAGATCATCTTCCGTGATGCTGCCGGTGTCGAGGGGGATTTCATACAGCGTAATGGCATTATCCCATCTTTTATTGATGGCGGCGATTTCATCTTGATCGCTGTTGTTTTCCCGCAGATTCAACACGCTCCGGATGCCGTTAAACGTATGGAGCGATTCCAATTCATCCTCATCCGGCTGACCGGAACGGTAAAGATTTTCGCTGACCTTGTGAAAGTTTTTCGGATCATCCGGATAGGGTGATTCTCCTCCTATTCCATAAGTTTTATACGATATCGCTCCATTTTCCTGCTTGACCACTTTGCCATTTTGAAAAATAAGTTTTTTATACAGCCAGGAGGCTGTAAGAGCGTTCCACCCCAATAACCAGTGTCTTTGCGGAAAGAAATCACAGCGCCATTCATTTGCAGACATCACAGGAGAGTTTTTTGAGACTTCCCCGCTATTATTAAACCAGTAAGGTGTTGCTACACCGATAACGGATATTTCTATGGCAAAACGATTTTTGCTCCAACGGCTGCGTTCTGCGTACTTTTCCAGATGTGCTGCAACTTCTGCTTTGGTCATACCGATATAGTTGTGTTCCGGAATCCCGCCGCATCCGGCAAGGAAAACGATCATCAGACCGCACAGTAAACCGCATATCCTGATTTTTTTCATTTTTTTTCCTTTCCAATTACATTAAAAGCAGCATACCATTGTGGAGCAGACTTTATTCTTTTATATCATGCCGGTGCATAAAAATGTTCAGTTTTGCCCGGGCTGTATCAACCGCGAATTGTGTTTCAGTTCCTGCTGCATAGGCGGCTTCTGTCAGAGATAATATTTGTTTACGGCAACGATAAATCTCCATCAGCAGCTGTTTGCGCATTGTTTCCGGAAGATTCTTTGCATACAACATTTTTTCGATGATACTGATTTCATGGTTGAGAATCGGCAGCAAATCCAATTCTCCATCTTCATAAGCCCTTTGATTTCTGTTCAGAAGCACAATGTTGGCGCGGATCATGGGAGGGTAGGCCCGGTATCGTGACTTTGAGTTTTTCGGGACTTCCGGAAATTCTTTTGCATAAAGCCAGTAATCCGGAACATGGATCTTATTCAGATATTTTTGGATAACAAAATCTTCATAACTCACAGCTTTGGCATATTGCTGCAAAATATTTTCCGGTATGCTCAGCTCCAGTTCCAGTTTGCCGCCTGCCGGGGGCTGGTTTTGCTTGTTGTCTGAAGATGCCCATTCCCATGCCTGCAAACAAACCTTTTTGCCGGGCAATAAAATTTGACTTGATACCGGGGTGAATTTCAGAGAACATCCGGAAACACGGGGGAAATCATATTTTATCGGAGGGGCACAGAAGGAAATCGTTTCAGAAGAAAACTTCCAATCAAAAACAATTGTTTCCTGCATAGGCAATTCAATTTTTTTTACGATATTATTGTAATGCAGTATCAGGAAAAGTTTGCTTTCATGCACCGGAAATTCAGCTGAACAGCTCAAGTTGACTTTCCATCCTTCCGAGGAATCTGCGATCCTGCAATCAATAAAAGGCTGAACCGTTGTTTCTGCAAAAATTACCGGCGAAAGGGATAGCAGTAAAGAGAGAAACAGGTATTTGATCTTTTTCATATTCACTCCTTCGTCTTCAGATCAGGCAACTTAACGGAATATACTATCACCCGGAAGCGTTTGCAAGGGTGTGTTATCGAAATATGAAAGAAATTTTAATTTTCTGAAAAATTGGAATAAACAAATTGAATGTTTAACGGGAACGTGCTATCTTAAAATAAGATTTTGTGTTGTTTAAATTTCAGGAGTTACGGGGGCAGGGCGTTATGAAACAGTCTGTAAAAATGAAGAGTTGTTTTTATATTGTTTTGTTTATTGTGTTCCTGTCAACAGCCGGCGGTTGTATTTCAGAACAGGATCTGTATGGGAACTGGTATTCGCCTCAAGATTATGGAGACAGACGCGAGATTGTTACTCCGAACTATGCAGTTACTTTTTGCGCACCTGAAAAGTACAGCCCCAAAAGCGATGTCATCAAAGCTAGCTATCATGTCAGAAATTATTATTTATTTCTCCGGGTGGAAAATACTTCCGGACTCATAGATAATGTTTACAATATTTTTGGCTTTATATTGCGTGATCATACCCGTTATTGGCTCGGTTTCATTCCGATTTTCGGTTTCCAATATTCTTACAAAATCCCGGATGAAGAAATGCTTCTTTTTTTGCAAAAATATCAATTTACCCGAAAACAGGTCCTGGATGACCCCATTCTGACCGATAGCGGGTATGTTCCGGATCATTCCGCTCCAACGCTCATGGATCATCTGAAAGAATGATCTCTGTTTGTTCTCTGTCGGGGCGATGATATTGCTGTAAATGCTTGAGATTCTGTGGGTAAAATCAAGATATAAAAAATCCGGTCGGTAAGGACCGGAAAAGAGAGTGCAAAAAAAATGGTCGGGGTAAAGACATTTGATACAACGACCTCCCTGTCCCACAATTAAGTTTTAGTAATTTAATCATGGTTGGTGTTGTGCCGGATTGCAAAAACATCTCTGTTTTCTCCCTTTATGGAAACAGAGAAAAATTTTCCGTTCAAACCGCAGGACCTCTATTTTCGTAACAATCATAAAATGCCCCGAAAAAAGATGTAAACTTGCGACCTTTAGATTTTATCTTAAGAAGAAAAACGGAATTTCAGCAGGACTAAAAGTCGTTTCTGAAATTCCGTACACACTGCTCCAAATACAACCTGAAATTATTACTAAAAAATATAATCTATACTTGAATTGCCGAATTTTACTGCTATATTAATCCGCAGTGAATCGTAGAAACGATCATTGGCTGATTGAAAACCGTTATATTTTTCAGTAAATATGTTGAAAACCGACCAAGTTAAAAAATCTATTTGCTATGACCTTTCTGAAATGTATCCGGTAGGATTGTATCCATCTGTCTTACTCGGACGCTTCTTTGTGCAGTGTCATAGCAGGTCTTTGGTCGGACCTTCAACGTAATGCCTGGAAGCGTTCGTTTTTTTGCATTATAGTTTTATTCGTGAACTGAAAAGTATCATTTCACATGCCCTGGGGCAAATCTGTATAAGAGCAAAAAAAAGTTTCTTTTGCAGTAAGAATTTTCCTTTGTGCAGTTTTTTGGGGCTGTTTGCCGCAGTTCGTCTTGTTTTTTTACAGGTGTTCCCTGGAATATGTGCCTTATTATTGTTCGAAATTGCGCACATCCATATATGTCGTTCTTGCTGTTTTTGCGACAATGTTTTTTATGACCTGCTTTTTGCTGTGAATTTTACTTCTCTCCATGGATTTTTTTGCAAAAAAATGAAAAAAGGTGTGTTTGGCTTAGAAAATTTTTTGTAAATCTCATAGATATTTACGAGAAGTGGATTGAATGGAGATTTATTTGAGGAGAGAAAATAATGTTTACAACACGTGCCCATATCATAGCAGGTGTTAAGCAGGGAGACAATATGTCCTGGTATCAATTCCGGGAGACATATCGACCTCTGATCCTTCATTGTGCCTGTCGCTATGGTATTCCTCCCGGAGAATATGGTGAGATTGAGCAGGATGTACTCATTACATTTTTCAAAGCATCGAAAAACTTTGAGTATTCTCCGGAGAAGGGGAAGTTTCGTACATACTTTGGTAAATTGATCTACCATTGCATTGTCAGTCACCGTCGCAAGCACCAGTCTCACGATGTTTCGCTGGATCATGAACTGCCCGATACCGTTGATGCCTTTATGTCAGCCTGGGATGAAGAGTGGAAACGGCATCTTTACGGACAGGCTCTTGCCCGTGTGAGAACAGAGTTCTCGGAAGCAGAGATGGCTGTTTTTGATTCGGTGGTCCTCAAAGGTATTTCTCCCCGCATCTGCGCAAAAGAAAAATCGATTTCTCTGGCTACTGTGTATAATTACAGCAACCGGATCAAAGCTGCACTGCGGGCACATGTGGCAATGCTGCAGAAGGAGGAGGAAAATGAAGAAGAATCTTTGTAAGAAATGGATCCCTCATTGTATTTTCTGAGCGGGTTGTATTCAAATGGGTATGGACAAATGAAAGGAAATTGAAGATGGTGGCACACAAAAAAATCTTTTTCTGTATTATTTTAGCTGCGTTTCAATTCGTGATGGCAAGGGGAAACGCGGAGCCTTCTTCCGGAACGGAAATTCGTGAGACGGCATCTGCACCCGTTGCCGGACCGGTTGAGTTGAAGAAACCCTATGTGATTTGCATTTCGGATTTTACAGTGGCTGCCGGTGCGGCGGGAAAAGATGGTGTGGTTACGATCTCCGCTAAAAATCCGGGCGCGGATTATCTTGAGGCAGAACTGGGCAAGCACAAAAAATTGTTCAGTTGCATGGATCGTGCGCTTTTTGCTATGGCAAAGAAAAATATGAAGATGCCTCCTGAAGGTCCGCAGAAATATTTGCAGAACCTTTTCTGCCAGACTGGCGCAATGTTTCTGATTGAGGCAAAGATTATGCCGGTACGGGTTCGGGAAAACAAGCGGGAAGTCTACGGCATGATCGTCGGGCGTACGGAATATTCTTTTGATGTTACCTTGAATGTGACCGACCTTGTGAATGGGCGCTCTGTCTATCGGCAGACATACAGCACAACGCATCTGGATGAGCGGCCGCTGACGAGCAATTATTTTGAGAAGGATGTGTTCTACACGATGCTCAAGGATGTGGTAGCCCAGATTGCAGAAGATCTTTACAGTCAGTATGGCGAGGAGGCAGACGAAGAGGCGGATGAATGAAAAATAATGTTGAGAAAATTACAATAGTCAAAAATAATTTCGAGGAGTATTGAACCATGATGAAAAATGTCAAAACACTTTTTCTCGTTGTCCTGCTGTTTTTGACCGGCGCTGTTTCTCTTTGCGGACAAAGCAAGACCCGGGAAAAGCTTGCTGTTGCGAAGCCCGAAACAACGGTTCTTACGGCGGAAGAGGTGGAAACACTGTGGCGGGCACTGGAAATCACGGTTGCCGGTGGACCCTATGAGCTGATCGAGCGCTCGGATTTGCAGAAAATGATGGACGAACTTCAATTTCAGCATTGGGGAAATCTTGTGGATAAGCGCGGAGAGCTGGCAAAATATCACAAAGTCCATGCAGTGAAATATGTACTTGTTACGAACATTGGCAAGCTGGGGAATCAGCTGGATGGCAGTCTCAAGATCGTGGATGTTTCCACCGGTTCGATCAATCCGGGGTTTCTTGTGAATGTAACGGCGGCAGATGCCGCTGAATTGAAGAACAAAATCGCGGCGGAGTTCGGGCGTCTTTTTGCCGCTCCGAGACCTCTCCCCGTTGCAGAAACGGTACTCCTCGCACCCCGGATCGCCGATGGAGACTCCGTTCCGACAGCGTTTGTGGAAAAATATTTCTCCCTGATCGAAGAAAATGCTCTGGCTCAGAACCGCAAGGTCAGAAGTCGGGAGGATAAGGTCGCCATTGAAAATACACGGAAAGCTTTATTGGCGCTTGGCTATGACCTGGATGCCCAGGCGGTGGTTGATACCAGAATCAGCAGCTATGATGTCCGAAGAGTCGAGAGGATAATTGAGATCTCCGGCGCACATGTTGTTTATTATGAAGGCGGTTTGGAAATGGTGATCCGCGTTTATTCCACCTTGAGCGGGCAGCTCCTCAAAACGGTGGAAATCGATTGCAAACTTCCGCCGCGGATCCCTTCCGCAGCAGAAGCGGACAAACATTTCAGAGATCAGATCAAGAAAGCCTGTGAAGCAGCAGCTTTCACGGATGTATTCCCGATCACAACATATTGAAGATGGATAAGATTTTTGGAAAAAGTGGAGGTTTTTTTAAAAAATGAAAGACAGGAGAACATGATTTTATGAAACACTTTATACTGTTATTTTTTTTTATGGCATGTGCTGTGCTTTCCGGTTGCCGCAGTATGAATGCCATTACACTTTCAAGCTCAGATCCGGTAATTGTTGCAGCGTACGCTTCCGGTCAAACTGCCACGATGCGTCATCCCCTCAATGCCTGGCTTCTTTTGACATCCGTTCATTATGCCCGTGATGTGAATGGCTTTTTGTATACGGATCTGACCTTGAAGGCGCTGGCAAAGGATGAAATTTCAGAATTTTTCTGTGTTCCGCCGAAGAAGATCGCCGGGTATTTTGAATGGCTGGATGCCAATGGTATCACGACCGATCTCGGCTACCGCCAGGTGGAAGTTAAAGAAATTTCGCCGGGAGAAGTGATTTCGTTCCGGTCTGTGGCGCCGCGCCGCAGCTGCACCCACTTCAGATTTGTGATCAAGGAAACAGAGTAAAGCGAATTCTATTACAGTTTGAAATTGCAATTTACTGACGGAAATAAGAAGAATAAGGAGAATCGAAAAATGAAGAAAGGTTTCTTCGCCGGTTTGCTCGTGTTGGTCGGAGGCCTGCTGGTTGGTTGTCAGTCAACACAAATGGTTTCCCAGACGCCGACCAATGAAGAATTGAAAGGAGCTGCGCTCGGCCTTATAAATAAACTTGCAGAACCGAATGGCGTATGGGCGTTTTACAGCGCCAAATATCGCGAAAAGGCAAAAACGAAAGATGGGCAACCTTCATTGCCTGTTGTTGTGGCGGTGGACCCGGTCTTCAAGTTGTTCGAGGGAAGGAGACGCGTTAATGTCGAGGCTTTGAACAGTGAGTTTAAGCGTTTGGCGATTGAAAGGGGATTGTTCAATGTGACAAGCACAGTCGGACCCGATCGTATAGATCAGATCCGCGAACTCCGGGAGTTGAGCGATGATCCTGCATTTCAGGAAAAGTATGTTCCGAAGTCCGGAACCATGATCCCGCCTTCGGCGCTGTTGCAGCTTCATGTTGTGGAAACAAGAATGATGGATGACGATGGCGAGCAATTTGTGGGCTGGACTTTTGCCATGTATCTGTGCGATGTGGAAAGCGGTCGTATTGTTTGGCTTGGAACTCATCGGGTAGACTACGAACCGGAGAAATAAGCCGTGTACACAAGTGTTAAATATGCAATATTACAATCAGAACATGAAAGAGAATAAAATGAAAAATTTTTCCATAGCACTTTCTATGATCGCCTGCGTGGCGGCTTTGCTGTTTTCCGGGTGCAGAACAACATTGCCGCCGAATCGTCCTACTCAGGCTGAATTTTACACTGCTGCCGAAGATCTGGTAGAACAGGCGGAAAGCGAAGCTTTGCAGAGTATTATCAACAGCTACTACGAAAAGAACAAAGGGGACAAAGAAAGAGGCTTCTATCCTTTGGTTATGTGGGCACCTACTCAATTCAAGCTGGATACTCTTCATGGCGCCCACAGAATTCACATTGAACCGCTGATGATCCGTTTTCAGGAAATTGCCATCAACAAAGGATGGTTCACCTTTTCTGCGGTCCTCGGTGAGGATCGACTCCGCGAAATCCGTGCATTGAAAGAATTGAAAAAAGATCCGGAATTCAAAGAAAGCCTTTTGGTGGAGGATGGAAAATATCTGCCCGCATCGGGTGTAATGCGTTTAACATTGAAAGACAGCGGCTATACACGGGAAACTATTACATGGACCGTTACATTGGAGTATGTGGGTGCAGACGGAAAAACTTGGACCGGAACGCATACGATTGAGCGCACCAAAGAAGATTGAAAATAAAAACAAATATAACGAAAACAAAACAGAGGTGTAAGCCATGAAAAACCTGATCCCATTGATCACAGCAGTCCTGCTGGGACTCGCAGCAGTATTTGCTGTCAGTAAAACCATGAAGCCCGAAGAGAAAAAAGCCGCAGAGGAACCAGTGGAGGTGCTGGCTTTGAGCAGAAACCTTGAGGCCGGTAACACTCTCGATACGAACAATACCAAAGTAAAGTATGTTTCCCCGAATGATGTTCCCCAGCGTGCCATTCCTGCCACCGACAGCCAATTTGTGATCGGCCAGAGGCTGAAACATGCCGTGAAAGAGAATGAATATCTTTTGTACAGTGACCTGGAACTGGATTACAGCTACAGCGGAAATTTGAATACCAATGAATGGGGTGTGCCTGTTACTTTTGCGGACCGGACGATCCTTACCATGATCCACCCCGGCGATAAAATTGCCATCGCAGCAACTTTCAAGTACGAAAAAGAAACCCGTGGTATTGATGGCGATGAAAGTAATGTTTCAACGGAAGTCGTTGAAGTGACTATGGTTCCGGATTGGCTGCTCAATGTGGAGGTTCGGGAGATCAGAGGTTCCACCGTCCTGCTGGGACTGAAACCGGAAGAGGCATTAAAACTGACTGTGCTTCAGAAAAAAGCAAAACTTTATCCCCTGATGAAAAGCAAGAAGAGCAATGCCGGAGACCAGTGTCCGCCGATGGTTCAGGGCGATTACCTGAATACGCTCGCACGCGAACAGGAAAATGTGAAATAATACGACACAGGGAGATGACAACAATGAAACAAAGATTATCCGCGCTGCTTTCTATATTTCTGCTTTGCACCGGTGTATTTTGTTTGGCAGATGATAATGTGATTCGCGAATCCATTCCCATTGGTGCGAGCAAGGCAATCGATCCCGGTTGGGGTACCAACTGGACCTATCGGGTCGTTTCCGGTGAAAAGCTGGTCAGTGTGAAAAAGGATGGCGTTCATCTTACTGTTACTGCAGCCGCAAGAGGAATCGCAAAGATCCGTTTGACCAGCGCCACGAAAGATGTGACTGTTCTGGAGATCAATGTTACGACTGCTGCCGGTCCTTTGCATTACAAAATCAAAAAAATGCTGGAAGATATTGCTGAAGTTGAAGTAGAATTGGTGGACGACACGATCACGATTTCCGGCAGAATTACAAAAACCGGAGATTGGAATACGAAGGAGAAGCTCCTGCAGCAGTTGCAAAGTGAAATCAAAAATTTACTATCTCAGGGCGGAATGTTTTTTGATAATTCCTGGGAAGATATTTCCGTTGCTCTTGCTTCTGAAATCAAAAAGATCAACCCGAATATTGCGGTTGAACGTCAGGGCCGCGATCAGACATATTCCATTCTGCTGAAAGGGAAGGTTACACCGGATGAAAAAGCTGAAGTGGATAAACTGTTGGAGCGCGATCAATTTCAGAAAGATGGTGTCACTATCCTGAATGAAGTCAAGGTCGATATCATCTCCGTGTTGGAAAAAGAACTCAAGGACAAGGGCATTACGAATGTTGATCTCATACAGAGAAGCGCAACCCGTATTGAGGTCAGTGGCGCGATCAGCGACCGTGCTAAATACGAAGAGTTGAAGCAGATCCTTGCGCTGCCGGATTACGCAAATTATGGCATTGTTAATCTCGTAACATTCGATTTCGTGACCTGCCTGAAAAATGAGCTGGCAGATAAGAACATTACGAATGTTAAGATCGAACGGAAAAGTTCCGGCCGCATTGAAATCACCGGCACATTTACCGATAAAGTTAAATATGCTGAATTTACGAAGATTCTTGCTAAAGCCGAGTATCAGAATGTTGGTATTGAGGATAATACCAACTTTGATATCTCCGAACGCCTGAAAAAGGCGCTGAAAGATTTCAAAACAGTTCAGGTGATACAGAAGGCAGGCGCTTGCTGTGTTACCGGCGAGATCACAGATGCTCTCGAATGGAAAAAATTCAGCGAAATAATGAAAAATTTTCCCGAAGTAGAGAATCAGGTTCGCTACACAATCGACACCCGCGATATTGAGAACTTGAAGAAAACTCTTGAAGCAGAAGGTTTTACTGTTGAAATTCTGGATAAGAGTACGGACAAAATTAATATTTATCCGGTCAATACCGTTGCATTGTTCTTCGATCATGAAGAGCTGTTTGTCGGCAGCAGAATGTTGTGCCAGCAGGATATTGACAAAGTGGAAGAAGTTCTTAAAAAGGATACTTTCTATCTGAATGCAAATGTAAAAAAGGAGAAAAAACTCATTCTGGATGAGAACGAAACGCTGGATGTAGCAGTGTATTTGATCAAAGAAACGGATTCCAACAATTTTTCCCGCAATACCAAAATAAATATTGGTTTAACGATGAATGCCGATTTCTTCCGTACGCTTATGGATGGAAATGCCCGTGGAAAAACTGCAAAATTCGGTGCAAATTTGGCCGGAAATTTGGACGTTTTGAAGACGAATGGTTTGATCAGCGAGTATACAATTGCGAAGAAAACGATCAAGGCAAATGCGAAAGAATTTCAAAAATATTCTAATGAGAAGAAGATTACATTAACCGTTCCGGGCAGCGAGACAGGATCAGTTCAGGATACCGCAGGTGTTAACTATTCTGTAAGAGCATCTTTTATCAAGGAGAAGTCCGGTAAAGATGCCCAGGATGTTTTGTGCGCAATGGTGGAATTTGAATCATGTAAAATTACATCTGCGGATACATCTCCCGTAATGCTTGCCTCTGGAGGTCCGGATGCAGGTCCGGTGAAATCACAAACCTATTACTTCGACCAGCCTGTGGTACTTATGACCGAAAGCGGCAAGCAGAAAATTAATCAAGAGGATGGAACTCCTTTTTTGAAAGATCTGCCTCTGATTGGTTGGCTGTTCTCAAATAAGGTTCAGGCAGAGCAGAATGTGACCTTTACGCTTGTTGTAGTTGTGACCTATAAAGACGCCAAAGACAGTTCTACGGTTCCTGCCAACGGTCCCCGAAAGCCCGCCCCGGTTCCGCCCGATTATGGCTTTTGAGGTGAAACGGGAAGGAAAGGATTCAGAAAATGCGTTTGATCATTCGAGATAACGGAAAAATAATCGTGGAAAAAGATCTTTCCACCCTGACCGGCTCTTTGACCCTCGGGCGCCATTCGGATTGCGATATCCTGCTTCCCGGAGGCGGAATATCGCGACATCACGCGCGCCTGCACAAAATCAATGAGGCGTTTTTTGTGGAAGATACCAATTCCTCCACCGGCGTTACGCTCAATGGAGAAAAAATCTCCGCGCCCGTCGCTTTCGAAGAGCAGAGCATTGTCAGGATCGGACAATACGAATTGCGTCTGGATTCCGGTTCTGCCAGTGCCGGTCCGATCCCTGCGGAAAAGCATGTTCAGCCATTTTCTCCTTCTTCCGATTCCGGAAAAAAGAAAGAGTTTTCTTTTGCCCGCCCGGAAGAAAATGAGTTCATGAAGGAATTTGCCAACGCCTCACTGCTTTATGAAGATGAGACCATGGCTCTGACCCGCAAGATCCATGAGGATATTCTTGAAAAATTGAACCTTTCTGAAAGTGCGTTAAAGATCTTGCGCGGACCGGAAATGCAGAGCAAAGTGGAAGTTTGCCTTGACCGTACCCTGAACGAGCGGCGGCACGAATTACCCCTGCAGTTGTCACGCGAACTCCTGCGACAGGCGCTACTGGATGAATTGATCGGATTCGGTCCGCTTTCTCCCTTGCTTCGTTCACCGAAGATCAGCGAAATCATGATCAACGGTCCCTCTTGCGTTTTTGTGGAATGTATGGGCAAACTTTACCAGACATCGGTCAAGTTTTACAGCGAACAGCATTTGCTTTCCATTATTCAGAGAATCGTGGAGCCCCTGGGACGGCATGTGGACGATGCCAGCCCAATGGTCGATGCCCGTTTGCCGGATGGATCCCGCGTCAATGCCATTATCCCGCCCCTCGCTCTACGGGGCGCTTCCATGACGATCCGTAAGTTCGCCGATAAAAAACTGACTACCGATGACTTGATCGGGTTCGGAAGTATGACAAAAGAAATGGCGCTTTTTCTGGAATCTGCTGTGCAGAACAAGAAGAATATTCTGATCTCCGGCGGTACCGGTTCCGGTAAAACAACGCTTTTGAATGTCCTTTCTCTTTTCATCCCCGGGGATGAACGGGTGATTACGGTGGAAGACTCCGCAGAATTAAAACTGACCCATCAGAATCTGGTAAGTTTGGAAGCGCGACCCGCCAATATTGAAGGCAAAGGGAAGATTTCCATCCGGGATCTTGTGATTAATACATTGCGTATGCGTCCGGACAGAATCATTGTCGGGGAATGTCGCGGCGCAGAGGCTCTTGACATGCTGCAGGCGATGAATACCGGGCATGACGGCTCCCTGACAACCTGCCATGCCAACACGCCGAGAGATGCCGTTACCCGTTTGGAAAATATGGTGATGATGGCTGGTTTTGAACTGCCATCTGCCGCTATCCGGGAACAGATTTCATCCGCGCTCGACTTGATCGTTCAGCAGACCCGCTTGCCGGATGGTACGCGCAAAATCGTGAAAATTACAGAAATTACCGGCCGCGAAGGACAGCAGATCCTGATGCAGGACATTTTTACCTTTGAGCAGACCGGGTTCGATGAAAATGGGAAGGTTATGGGGTATCATACTGCTACCGGCAATATCCCTGTCTTTGTGGAAGAATTGCGCCGGCGCGGAAAGCTAAATCTGGATATGTCTGTTTTCGTCCCGAAAAATTGAGGTGAAATATGGAAAATTGGATAAATTGTTTGTTGATTTTCGGTGCGACTTCACTTTTCTTTTTTATCGTGATCTCGCTCACGATCCGTTATTTGCAGGAACGGTTGGAGTTTAAACGCTCTGCCATGTATGAGAAGGTACGCCGTTTCATTGAGCCGCAGAAACTTTTGTCCAGACAGATCTTCTTTGCACTGATCTCGGCATGCGTCATATTTATTCTGCAGTTGGCATTCGGCGTGGAAAAAATGGTGATTGCGATACCGGTTTCCTGTGCCTTCGCAATCTTTGCCTTCTTTATGATATTCTATTACTATATCTTTAAACTGCAGAAACGCAACGAGTTGTTTGAAGCAAAAATACTTGATTTTACGATGGGGGTTGCAAACGGTATGCGTTCCGGACTCGCATTGGGGCAAGCGGTGGAGGCATACTCCAAACGGTTGGACGATTGTCCGATGAAAGAAGAACTCGTGGTGATGCTCCGGGAATACAGACTGGGGGTCGATCTTCCCGAAGCTTTTGAACGCATGTATCGCAGGATGCCCAGTGAGGATCTGCATTTGCTGGTAACAACTGTTTCACTCACGACGAAATCCGGCGGCAGTCTGGTGGAGGTCCTGGAAGAGATGATCGAAACGATCCGGGAACGGACCGAGTTTCAGGGACGCTTGAAAAATATGACGGCTCAGGGCAAGTTTGAGGCGCTGGTTATTTCTTGCGCCCCGCTTGCGGCTTTTCTCCTGATCTATTTTATTGAGCCAAATCTGATGGAACCGTTAGTGACGACTGGGACTGGCTGGATCGCCATCGGTGTGGCGGCGGCACTGGTGACTTGCGGTTATTTTGTGTTGAAGAAAATCATTACGGTTGAGGTGTGAATATGGAAATAAATCCTGTATTGGTTGAAATCGTAACTTTTGGCGTGGTGTTCCTGCCCTATCTGTTCCTTTCGCTTTTTCTGAACCGTGGAACGATCCCGCAGGAAAATGTGGAGGCGCGGAACCTGCCGCCCTTGATCAAATTCATCTGGAAACCGCTGCATTTCTTTTCGGAATCCATGGAATCTGTCACGGCAATGATTTCGCCGGAAACAATCAAAACGGTAAAAAACAGGCTGATCGTTGCCAATATCAGAATGTCCATGGAGCAAATGGTGGCAGCAGGGTTGATGTTGGGGATCAGTTTTTCTACAATTTCGGTCCTCTTTGTTCTCTTTTTTACGACCAATGGCGTGATCCTGATCCTGACTTTCCTGATCACACTGGCGATGGGGTTATTTTATCCCTTTACCACTGTGGATCATCTGGCAACAAAGCGTCAGCACATGATCATGCGGTCCCTGCCTTTTGCCATTGACCTGATCGGCTCGGCAATGCGGGCGGGGGTGGACTTTACTGCGGCGGTCCGCTACTATGTTTCAACAGAGAATGAGAAAAATCCCCTGGCGATGGAATTCGGGATCATGCTGCGCCAGCTGGAGCTGGGAAAGACCCGGATTCAGGCAATGGAGGAGATGGCTGCACGGGTTCAGACGGATGGCTTTTCCGCTTTTTCGGCGGCGTTGACTCATGGCTTTGATGTGGGGGCATCCATTGTGGAGACCATGAAAATTCAATCGGCAGAAATGCGGCGGGAACGATTTAATATTGCGGAGCGGAAAGCTGCCAGAGCGGCATCGGCAATGATCTTTCCCATCGCTGTCTTTATTATGCCCGCAATGTTTGTGATTATCGGCGTTCCTATTTACATTCAAGTTGCAGGCAGTGGCCTGGGAGGTCTTATGCAATGAGTAACAAATTCCAAATTAAATTTACAGCAGGAACTCTTGCTTCGCAAGTTTTTGAAATCCAGCCCGGAGTTGTGATCGCACTCGGAAGATCACGCTCCAATACCATTGTCCTTTCGGAGCCGGATGTTTCTGCAAGACACTGCATCCTCCGGCAGGATCAGCAGGCAGAAGAGGGTATTTGGATCGAAGTCGTCAGTTCCAGAACTACCGTTCTTGACGGAAAAGCTTTGCAGATCGGCGATAAAGCGCTGATCACCGATGGCAAGCAGGTGACCCTTGGCGAAAAGGCTGCTTTTGTGCTGATGAAAGTCGCAAACAATACCGCAGAAAACGATGATATGCCGACCGGGCAGATCCAGAATGGCGACGATATGCAAACACAGGCCGTTCCCGCTGAAGATGATCAGCAGACCCGGGCTGCCACCATGGAAAAGACGGCAGCGCAGGCTCAGACTGCGGAACAGAACCCCGCTCCGGAAACAGCAGCCGCGGGCAGCGACACGGAGTTTGAGACCGTTGCAGTTCAGACGCGCATCGCATCAACGGAAGAAATTGATTTCATCCGCAGAGGTCATCAGAAGAAGCGTCTGATCCGCTTCTGGCTGATCGTGATCCCGATCGTGATCTTTGTCGCCGCATCTTTCGCTCTCTATTTCCAGCCGAAGGAAGAACCCGCATTGCAAATTGAGCGAAATAGGGTTACCAGTTATTTTTTACATGCAAAATTCTTAAGGATCATTTGTCGTTCTGTTCAGCTTACTCCCCTGGTTGAAGATAAAGATAACAACTATGTAGAAATACGCAGTGCCTTTGGAGAAAAGAATGAAATCCCGCTCTATATCTATACTCATTATTGGAATTCAATGGAAGCTTTGAATTTTACGCGAAATGAGACATTTCGTAAGGAGTGCCTGCCGCTTCTGGAAAAGAAACTTGGTTGGGAACCGGATCGTGACTCCGAACTGGTTCTTAAACAGAGGTGGATTGCGCTTGAAGATGAGTATACAGACAGCCCAGGCATCCCTGTTAGTTTTACTGAATACACGCGGAGTGTTAAGGATCAAAACGGAAATCCCACATCAAGGACGGGTATTCTGTTATTTTGGCGGAGCGGAATTTCATGTGGCTACGGCGTAGTAGAAGTTCCTACTTCGGATTTTGAAAAACACCCCCTTTTCTTCTCACAATATTTCGCTTCATGTTTTACATCTTATGGGGTTCACAAGGAAAACACAGATTATGCTGCATGCTACTGGGAAGGTTCATCAAATTATGATAAAGACACTACAATTAGTGATCTGTTGAAGAAAATTGAAAGATTTGAAAACAGTGGTAGGTATGCTGACTGGTGGAATCGTTTTTATGCAATTCGCAGTGTGTTAATTCGAACAAGACCCAAAGGTCGCGAGGATGAGAACTACAAAAAAGCGCAGGAGCACCTTCTCAATTTGCGTAAGGAACAGAAAAAAGTATATGGAAGATGGCGCTTGACAATAATCGGCAGCTCCGATGAAGATGTAAAAGCACGCGTGAAACGGGATAGTAAGCAGGCATTTTCTCCGGAATTTGAATCAGTTGATTATCGCTATGGAGCGATTCGAAGAGAGGAATGGTAAAATAATGAAGCCGGAAAAAGAAATCTTTTTGCGTTTGGAATACAAGGATACGATCCTTTATGAGATCCAGATGGATTCGATCACGGAACCGGTCACGATCGGCAGAGGAAAAGACAATCTCTGGCAGCTGCCGGTGGATGATCAATCTGCCAGCACGCATCATGCACGGATCCTGAAAAAGCGGAAAACCCTGCTTCTGGAGGATCTGAAAAGCCGGAACGGAATTTATTATCTCGGGCAGCGTGTCAACGGCAGCATCAAGCTGGAAAAAGCCGGTGTATACGGGATCGGTGACTGCAAACTGATCATGGAAATCCGGGAGAACAGCAAAGTCAGCGCGAAGAAAAAAGAAGAGTTCCATCGGCTGGAACAGTTGAGTGGTGCGGAAAAAGGAAAAATCTATAACATCAAGCAGCCTTTCCTTTGGATCGGAGCGGACCGGGATTGTGAAATTCAGATCCCCGATTCCATGGTCTCCCGCAAGCATGCCCGGATCCAGAACAAGCCGGACGGCACCTGCTGGATCTGCGATGGTACGGAGGATGGAAAACCCAGCCGCAACGGCACGAAAGTGAATCAGACGCCGGTGACCACCACAACAACCGGCGGCGGAAGAATGTTGCAGGATGGCGATATCGTTTCCGTCGCGTATGTGGATTACCGGTTCTGGGATAAAAATGTGGTCCATGTGCGTTCCAACTTTTTCATCAAGCTGCTGACCGTGATCCTGACTCTGGCGGTTGTGCTGGGTGGATATTTCGGGGTGCGGGCGCTCATGCAGGACTCCCAGTATTTTTACGAAAAAGCAAAAGCCGCTGCCGCAGCGGAAAACTTTGAGCTTGCCATCCAATTGCTGGATCAGGCTGCTGACGCCCGGGGCGCGGACGATGAGGACCTTGCCTATGCACGGGCAAAACTCCGGGCGGACATCGAAGGCGATCCCGATAAAAATATTCCCGGTTGGAGGGATACCTGTTCACGATGGCGGCAGATCGAGCGCTGGCTGGAAAATGATTATCCTGCCAACAAAGTGACGATCCGGAACGAACTGGTGGCAATCTGCGATGGAAAGAGCGAACATTGGGATTGGAGTTACAACTCAAAAAGCGAAATGAAAAAAGCAAACGCTGTTAAAAAGTTACTGCTTGCCTTGTGTCGGGAACAGGAAAACTTTAATTCGGCAGAGAAAATCGATGCGTTTGAGAAAGAAAAAAGATTGGTGAACGAGCTTTTAACTGCCCAGCACACTTATCCCGCGGTGAAAAAGGATGCGGACGCTTATCTGAATCGCCATAATCAGGTCATCAAAAACTATGACAACATGACAAAAGCCCTCAATGACTATAAGTCTCTGGAGAATACCACGGAGTTCCTGGCTGTCCTGGAAGAATACAGCAGTGATAAGCAAGTACGCTTGATCCGGAACTATTGTGCCCCCCGCAAAGAGATCGTGGCGACGATCCAGGCTTGCCGGAAAGAACTGGCGGAGGAATGTGAAAAAATCGCCCGGTTTGAATTCGACAAGCTGAAGACGTGGAAGATGCCGGAGTTGCTTGTGGAAGAAGTGAAAAAGCCGGAACTGGACAAAAATTTGAAAGACCGCATTACAGAGCTGAACGCGTTGATGGAAATGAAGGACCTTGTGGCAGCTTCTATAAAGCGTTACAAGGAAACTGCGGAAAACAGCTACGGCGCGAAGCTTACTCTGGATCAGTCCGGCGGATACCCCTATCCCGAATGGCTTAATGAGATCTTTAATGATAAAAACAGGGAAAAAATGCTGAGCTGTGATGTGCTGGATGGCCCTTACCTGGAAGGGGAGATGCGCAATGAAGAAAGCATGTATGA
>JAFVSW010000268.1 GCA_017503545.1 Lentisphaeria bacterium
ATATTGAACAACAGTGTCTGCATGAAAACAATAACAGAAACAGCACCGAAAAGGTGCAGAAAACGACGCAGCGTTTCTTTCGGGATACGCCACATCATACCGAATTTACCATGATGAAATACATAAAGCAGGTTGAACGGTATATAGATAACAAATGCCATAAGATAAGCAACGGCGGCACCGGTCCCCCCCATTTCCGGTGTCAGGAACATCGTCAGCAAAAGCAAAAGAATCGCAAAAGAACAACGCAATAACTTTCCTTCTTTATACAGCATATTCCCGTTGTAATAGGCTAAAAATGCTCCGTTCGCCGAGGCAAGCACGAGATAACACGCCATAATGCAGATCATAGTGTAGCCACCGCCGGAAAGATAATGATTGGAAATCACATTGCCCAGCGCAAGCATCAAAATTCCAAACGTCAGACCAAACAGGAGTTTGAACAGAAAAAGCCCGGAAAAAATTTCCCGATTCTTACTCCTGTCTTCTGCAATCAATATGGTTCCCGCATTCACCATTCCCAAATCACAAAATGAAATTATGATCGTAACAAGTGAAAAAATCCCGTAGAAACTTCCATAATCCACGGCAGTAAGCTCATTTGCCATCACGCGGCGGACCAGATAATTGATCAGACCCAGCACTATGTTTCCGATAATGGAGATCAATGTCCCGCTGATAAAAAGTTTCAAATGATCCGGGAGTTTCATTTTCACTTCTTTTTCATTTCATTCAGAATAGCAACTTCCTGCATCAACTGGTTGATCTTCTCGTTCTGGCGGGAAATCACCACAGTCACCTGGAAGAGTAAAAACAGAATCCCCATCAGCAGAAAAGACAATAAGGCAAATGCCGGTGTCTTGATCCCGACAAGACGGGAAAAACAATGCAGCAGATATGGAGAAAGCGAAAAAACGATCATGATCAATCCGGTAAAGATCCAGATCAGCGCATACGCTTCCTGAATCTTTTTCTTGTAGACAGAATAAAGCACTACAAAAAGGAACAGAATACTGGCGGAACCGGCAACATATTGAACCAAGCTCATACTTATGATCTCCTCTTGACTGGTCGGATCGCTTCCATACACATGGAAAACGCTACTTTGATCATATAATACAACGATTTCAGCGGATGAATCGATGATATTCCGCCCTGACGGACTGCCATTTTACATGCCACCTCGCTCACTCGAAACCCATTACGGATCAGCTGAATACATTCTTCCGGCTCCGGATAATCAAAGGCGGGATAGTATCGCGCAGAAAAAACAAGTGCCTCACGTCCATATGCACGGAACCCCGATGTGGAATCCGTTATTGCCTGCCGGACAAGCAGGTAACTCCAGAACGTAAAGAACCGGATCCCGATCCGCCGGAAAAAAGTGCTTTTGAATCCTTTGTGATCGCCCACAAAACGGGATCCGATCGCAACATCCGCTTTTCCCCCCATCACCGGCGCAAGCAGCAGCGAAATCTCTTCCGCAAGATGTTGTCCATCAGCATCAAACTTCACCGCATACTCCGCCCCGTTGCGTTTCGCATAAAGCAGTCCGGCTTTGACCGCCGTACCGATCCCGGAGTTGCACGGAAGATCAAGAACGGTCAGCAACGGATCGTTTTGCGCTTCCAGACACTGTAATGTATGGTCCGTAGAGCCGTCATTCACAACAACGATACGAACATCCGGCAGATTGTTCCGCACATCTTTGAGGGTCGAAACAATACATTCCTCTTCGTTGTAACACGGAATGATGAGAAACGTTTTGCTCATATCAAAAGGCTTCGCCGCCGCAGAATCAGACATCATTCCTTCTCCTCTGTCGTTTGTTTATGACGATAGACAAGCATTTCCACTCCCTCCGGAACCGGAACCGGCTCCAAATCCGGGTAATATTCCAGGATATTCTTCCGTTCGGGAGATGCGATCAACAGATCGAATGTATTGACTGCCGATCGCAGTTCTGCATCTTCCGACAACTTGTAATTCCAAACCGAACGGGCTCCACTGTAATAAATCGCTGCCGTAAAATCACGGGTCGCAACCCGTAAACGTTCGCCCGGTTTATTTTTTTGCTGATAGTCTTTCAACCATTCCGCCATCACGATTTCCTCTTCATGGGAATCATTCACCGCATTCCGCAATCCATTGACCATTTGACCAATCAACAGGAATACACAAAGCAGGACTGCCCCCGCCCGCAACAAATTCCTCCGACCTTGCGGAAGACTGGAAATTTTCGCTGCCAGAAAATCAATAAGACAGGAAAGCCCTGTAACCGTGAACATCATACACAGCGGTATGATATACAAATGGTAACGGTAAGAAGAACCGATAC
>JAFVSW010000269.1 GCA_017503545.1 Lentisphaeria bacterium
CACCCCATGTACAGGATGGAGACTCTGTAGCCCGAATCATGTTCAAAGTTATTCTTTGTCTGATTCCGGTTATGGCAGCATCCATTTACTTTTTCGGGTTTGATGCCATTCGTGTGCTGTTGATTACCACGGCAGGATGTTTGTTTTTTGAATGGCTATGCTGTTTGATCGGGCGCAGACCGAATACCGTTTTTGATTATTCGGCTGCGGTTACCGGTGTGATTCTTGCCTTGAATTTGCCGCCGACTGCCCCCTGGTGGTTGTGTTTGTGCGGTGCATTTGTTGCTATCGTGATTGCAAAATGTGTATTTGGCGGTTTGGGGCAGAATCCGTTCAATCCGGCAGCGGTCGCCCGTATTGCGCTTCTGGTGGGATTTGCCGGGCCGATGACCAAGTTCAAAGATCCGTGCCTGGGCTTTATGGATTCCCATTTTGTCAGCGGAGCAACCGGTTTGATCAGCGGCGCGACACCGTTGACGGCAGCGAAAGCGGCAACGACGGAAGAAGCGATTGCGGCGTTGGAAACTTCTGATTTGCTGCGGGATTATTTTCTTGGTTACGTAGGTGGATCATTGGGCGAAACATCCGCTCTTGCAATTCTGATTGGCGGTCTCGGTTTGCTTATTATGCGTTTGATCACTTGGCATATTCCGGTAGCCATGCTTGGTTCGATCATGATTTTTTCATGGCTTGTGCATGGATTTTCACCGGATTTGACACCCGGTCCGCTTTTTCATCTGACGACCGGCGGCGTGATGATTGGTGCATTTTTTATGGCAACGGATATGGTAACATCGCCGATGACGAAGAAGGGAAAATTGATTTTCGGGGCATTGATCGGGGTACTTACTTGTATTATCCGTATTTGGGGCGGTTATCCGGAAGGCGTCAGTTTTTCCATTGTCATTATGAATGCTCTGGTTCCATTGATCGACCGTGCATGTTATAAACGTCCGTTCGGCTGGCATCCTGCCAGTATGTCCGCATTGCAAATCCGCAGAGGAGAAGTAAAATAATGAGTACAAATTTGCGTAAAAAATCCGGAATTATTTATCTTTCCGTTTTCCTTTTGTTGATTTGTGCGGTTGCGACGGCGGCGATGAGTCTTGTTGCCGTTATGACAGAGAACCCGATCCGGGAACGGCAGGCGGCAATGATTCAGGATACCCTGAAACTGGTATTGCCCCAATTTGTTTCTCTCGAAGAAAAAACAGAAGCCGGTAAAGATTTTACGTTATTCACGGCGAAAGATCAGAACGGTAAAATTACGGGATATGCAGTGCGCGCTGTGACGACGCAAGGATATGGCGGCAGAGTGGAAGCACTTGTCGGTTTCCTGCCTGATGGTGCGGTATACAATATTGTTGTGACATCCCACAATGAAACTCCCGGAATCGGGACAAAAGTGATGAACCGGGAACAAATCAAAACCATTTCGGATGTAATCGGCAACAAAAAAGCACCGGAAGGTTTACCGAAGAACCGGGCGTTGGATTCTTATAAAGGAAAAACGCTGAAGGAAAAATTGAGTCGGGATAATGTTCATTTCATTTCCGGCGCGACCGTCAGTTCCAATGCCATGTTGGATCTGGTCAACACCGCACGCATGATATTACAGCAGACAATACAGGGAGTAAAATAACAATGGCTTCAATGATAAAAGAATTTGCAAAGGGGATTTGGAAAGAAAACCCGGTTCTGGTTCTGGTTTTGGGGATGTGCCCCACACTGGCGACCAGTTCCAATGCTTCCAATGCGGTTGCAATGGGGCTTGCTACAACATTTGTGTTGATGTGCAGCAATATGGTGATTTCAGTGATCCGTAACATCGTTCCGGACAAGATCCGTATTCCCTGTTATATCGTGGTAATTGCAACATTTGTTACGGTTGTTGAACTGTTGATGAAGGCTTATGCGCCGGTTGCGATTTACCAGGCTCTGGGTATTTTTCTGCCGTTGATTGTTGTAAACTGTATTGTCCTTGGCAGAGCAGAAGCCTTTGCTTCCAAAAACGGCATTCTGTTGTCTTGTGCGGATGGGCTTGGTATGGGGTTGGGGTTCACGATCGCCCTGACCATCGTTGGGATCATCCGTGAATTCCTTTCTGCGGGGACGATATTCAATATCCATATGCAGTGCTGGGACAGCGGATTTGCGGTTCTCGGGCAGGCACCCGGAGGATTTATTGTATTAGGACTTTTACTTGCCGGAATGAATTATTGGAATATGCGTAAAGCGCAGAAAGCGGGTATCCGCTATATTCCCGCTCCGGATTTCGATTGCCGTCACTGTGCTTTATGCAGCTGGGATGGAAAAATGAAAAAACAGCCATTGAACAAGAAATGATTTGAGTTATGAAAACAATTTGTGTACATTGTAAGACGTCGTTTGAGATCGGCGATGAATTTGCCGGACAATCTGTTGCCTGTGTGTCCTGCGGAGAAGCTGTGATTGCTGAACCGGTAAAAATTTGTAAACATTGCAATATGGAAATTCCGGCTTCTGCAACAAAATGTATGCATTGTGAAAAATCTCTTGTTTCTATCGGTATCCGCCAACCGGGAAAGATTTCTTCCGGCGCAACGGAAGAAAAAGTAACGGAACAGCCGAAAGCGGATCGTCCGAAAATCGGTATCCTCAAACCGGGTGAACGGTCAACGCTTCCCCATGAGCCTGTCGCAGAGCCCGTGGCGATTCCGGAAGAGATTCCATTGAAGGAGCCGGGGGTACCGATGAATCATACCGCTCCGGCTGCTCAAGTTCCCGTTGCGACCCGGGAAGAACCTCCGGCTGCGCCGCAAAAGATCTCATTGAAAATGCCCGGCAGTGCAACTGCCCCGGCACCTGCTGCTGCGGCTGCTGCCGAAAATGGAAATGTTCCAAAAATCACACTCAAAAAACCGGAAAATACCACAGCTCCGGAAGCCGCGCCCGCTTCAACACCGTCCGTAGGAGGCGGTGCCCCGAAATTGAATCTTCCGGGCAAAGCGCCGTCCGCTGGAGGAGGCGCCCCGAAATTGAATCTTCCGGGTAAAGCACCTTCCGCTGGAGGAGGAGCCCCGAAATTGAATCTTCCGGGCAAAGCACCTTCCGCTGGAGGAGGAGCCCCGAAATTGAATCTTCCGGGCAAAGCCCCGTCTCCTGGGGTAGTAGCCCCGAAAGTTTCCGCTCCTGCCCCGTCTCCTGGGGTAGTAGCCCCGAAAGTTTCTGCTCCTGCCCCGTCTCCTGCGGTAGTAGCCCCGAAAGTTTCCGCTCCTGCCCCGTCTCCGGCTGTTGTGACACCGAGTGAAGAAGTGGCAGTTGAAACCTCTGTTTTTGCCCAGATGGAAACGCCTGTACCGAAAAAAGCGGATTGGGCACAGCGGATTGCGATTATTATTTTTGTGATAGCATGTTTGATTATTTTAGGTGTAATTGGCATATTTACCTATTGGTTTATTACCGATTCCTCTACGGCAGAGGCAGCACCCAAAACGGAACAGGCTCAACCGCAGAAATAAATCTGAATACGGCAATCTGCTGAAACGTTGAATAAAAAAACTTCCGGTTCATCTTTCCTGTGAGAGATGACCGGAAGTTTTTTATACCGTTGAAAACGGGTTCTTAATATTCTGTTTCCACCATAAACGGATGTGCGGGCAATTTTGCACCGTTCCGGAGATTGCCGTCCGGATTATCCGCCCAGGAATAACAGACTTTTTTCGGTGTTTGAACATTCTTGCTGGAGACGATGAGCGAATTGCCATCCATGATCACATTGTCAACAGGAACAAACACGTCATAGCCGCCGGAAATAAAGAAGCCGAGTCCTTCCGGGCTGCCATTGAGGAAATACATACCGTCCGCGTAATCAAAAATCAGGCGTACGGAATTGCCTTCATTCACCGCTTTCCGGATCATCGGTCCATTGGGGACGATTCCGTTTTTACCGTAGACATTGCAGAGGGCATTATCTGCAAGTCGTTTGCCGACCGACTTTTTGTCCTGCGGGTGAATATCACAGGGATCCCCGATATCAATGGTGGAAATCAGGTATACATTTTTCATGTGTTTGCAGACTTTATCCTGCTGATTGCGGAGATTTGCCCAGTAGGAGTCGGCATCGTATGATTTCGGTTCCTGATAATTGGCGAGTTCCACCTGAATGAATGGGAAATCGCCCTGACAGAACCGGAAACGCCAATCGCTGATCATGTTGCTGAGAACAGATTCATAATAAGTTTCTTTTGCATCACCGGCATTGCTTTCACCCTGATACCAGATCGCACCGCGGATGGCATAGGGAATAAGGGGATAGATCATACTGTCAAACAACACGCCGGGAACATTCGGGTTGCTTAAATTGGGGTTCAGAGGCATGGAGACCTGAATTTTTCCGATATTCAATTCTGTTTTGACTTTATGTGTACCGTGAATTTCGATTTGTTCATTCAGTTCCGGACATTGCAGATTGTACATGGGTTTTGTACCGCTCAATGAGCCATCTGCATAGAAAGACAAGGCACGGATTGCGATCACATTGCGTCCGGCTTTTACCAATTCGGCGGGAATGGTATATTGTCTCGGAAGATTCCAGCAGCTTACATCCAGTTTGCCACCGGTCTTGCCCACTTCTGTACCGTTGAAATAAGTGATATCGGTTTTATCAATGTTGCCCAGATTGAGAATCAGTTCTTTGCCGACCCATTTTTCGGGAATTTCGACCGGGATACGAACCCAGACGATACCGTTGTCGGTGATATTCTGTCTGATCCAGGAGCCGGGAATTACCATGTTCTTCCAGGCGTTATCATCAAAATCCGGATTTGCCCATCCATTTTCCAAGCCGCGGTTGGGACCGTAAAGGGCATCCAGATCCAGTACATCTTTCAGGAGTTCTTCCATTGAAGCGGAAGACGCGGCTGCCCGTTCAAGCATTGCTTTGTCGCTGTAACTGATCATGTGTTGCAATGCCTGTTCATAGGTGAGGGGATTGCGGAACAAGGCTTCGGTACTGGTCCAGGATTCGGCTCTTGTGCCGCCCCAGCTGCTGTCGATCAAGCCGATGGGAACATCTTCCAATCCTTCCTGAAGATATCTGCCGAACCATGCTGCGACGGCGGAGAATGTGCCGACGGTTGCCGCATCTTTTTTTGCCTGCCGCCATACCGCATCAATGGAATCTTCTTTTGTTGCCGAAAGAGTCATCGGGACTGTAAATACCCGGAACGCCTTTTTTTCCTCCAGCGTATTGATAAAATCTTCAAGTTGCTGTTGATTTATGCCCGGCGAAGTCGTGGTTTGGTTGGTCCAGTCCGTCCCTAAAGCATAAGACATGTTGGATTGGCCGCTGGCAAGCCAGACTTCTCCCACCATAATGTCTTTCAAAACAAGGGTGTCATTGCCGCATTTGACGGTCATTTCGTACGGTCCGCCGGCGGGGAATGACGGCAGATAGCACATGAATTTGCCGCCGAATGCCGTTCTTGCATACGCGGATTGACCATTAAAGGTGATTTCCACCAGTTCATCGGGGGTTGCCTGACCCCATACAGGGATCAATTTATTCCGCTGGAGGACAGCACCATCTGTAAAAATAGAAGCGAGTTTCAACATAAACTCAAAATCCTTCGGTTTGTTTTATAGTATTATTCCGTCGGTTCAAAACACTGTCATAACAGCTTTTTCAGGAATTGCAAGTTTGACCATATTTTCGCCAACGATAGTGAATTGTGTTTTTTCTCCATTGATCAGGATGCTTTCCGGCATTTTGTTGAAATGCAATGTGCCTTCCGCCGCATAATCAAAGACCAGTTCCAGAGAATTGCCGCAGGATTTGCTTGTCATCACGCGGATATTGGCATCCAGCAGCTGCAAACCTTCTGTTTTGCTGATGGCATAGAGACAACTTCCGTGTGCCGGAACTTTGACCGTGAATTCGCCTTCAAGGATCTGTGTTTCATCCGTCCACACATTGGTGATTTGATATTTGCCTGCGGGGAGTTTGAGATCGGTGACGTTGAAAGAGAGGGTGATTTCTTCGTCTTCCAGGTTGAACAAACCGACAGAACGGACGGGGAATCCTTCCTGATTTTCGGCAGGGGTGAAATGTCCGGTATTGAAGTACAGGATCGCCGGATATTTCTGTGCCGGATCCAGATAATTGTATTTTGCAAAATAGACATCCTGCCCGTTGTTCGGATTGCAAACGGTCTTTTTGAGCCATGCAAGTCTGGGGGAATCGGGATGTTCGGAGAGTTTACCGGCGATTTCCACCATGGTATGGGTGACAAGGCAATAATTCAGGCAGAACATGGCTTCTGTATCATTGAGTCCGGGGAATAAGCCCACAGAGTCACTGTTCGGCACGATCAAGTCGTTTGTATGAGTTGCGAAACATGCCATACCCCACTGATAATTTGTCCGGACAAAATCCCAGTTGCCGCCGCCGATATCAATACCGTAACGGTAATTGGTGAAATATTGACCGAGGAACGGGTTGCCCATGACGATATCGCATCCGGTCTGGAAATAGCCATCGCTGGCGATCCGTTTCCGCATTTCTTTCAGCCACCAGTCGCGATATTCATATCCGGATTTATCCTTGTTGCGATAGAGGTCATGACTGTCTTCAAAGGCATAACTCCAGAAGTCATGTTTGACGGCTTCAAAACCATATTCGCCGCAGAATACATCCAACGCATGTGTCATGTATTCGCGCACTTCGGGAATACTGACATCCAGCGGCGCGGAATTGGGGACACGGTAGGAATAATCAATAAACCATTCCGGTTTTTCCTGATAGATTTTTGTATCTTTGGGGCAGAATCCGCCGATCCATATCGCAGGGCGCAGTCCGATTTTCCGCAATTCATCGGTATAATGGCGGATGCCGTGGGGGAATTTTTCCGGATGAATGGCATCTTTTCCTTCATAAATGCAACCGAGACCGTGGGCTGATTTTTCCCGGTCGCGATTTGCATATCCGTCATCCACCTGGATCCAGCGGACGGTGGGGAAATTCGCTTTGAGATAACGGGCTTCTTTCAGGATCATTTCTTCTGTGATGTGGCGGTAAATGCCGTCGTTCCAGGAGCCCCAGACCATATTATCCCGGTTGATTTTTGTTGCACCATACATCGGGGGGAGGATTTCCCGGAGGACATCGGCATAGCCTTGGAAAATGGTTTCCAGATCAGTCACATCTTCCGTGATGCCCAGATACCAGAAATCGGTCAGAACGCGGCCCGGTGCAACTTCCATGTATGCCAAATCTTTGAAACTGGAGAAAATTTCCAGTTTGACCGTGGAATCATTCGCATGATTTACCAGATAGTTGTGGTAAAATACCCGTTGGGAAAGTGTTCCGTGGACAAGACCGGCTTTTTCCTGATAGTTCCCGAGAAGGATCGCGGGGAACGGCTGATAGGGGGAACGGCCGATCCGTTCACAAACCACACCCGGGTCAGCCCAGCGGTTGCCCGCCTGCAAGTCAAAGTTGGTATCTTTTGCATCTGCAGAAGTGCGTTTGTAATCGATGGGGAAACTCATCACTTCGTAGATACGGGGATTTTCGTTGTGATAGAAGAAATCATCTCTGGCAACGGATCCGAATTTCAGATTGGCGAGGGTCATACCCAGTTCATTCAGATTCATGGTTTTGCCGGAAATATTTTCAAACACTCTGCGGCAGCGGATATGGCCGGCGCAGGTTTCGATATAGATGGATTCTTTGAACAAGCCATCACAAACGTAATCATATTGTCCGCGATCGGCAGATGTCATAACCGGGTAAACATTGTTTCCATCGATTACGGCATAGGGAGAAAGCATTACATTCCCGAAACGGGAAAACGGTTCAAGTGCAATGTTGGATTTCATAAAATAATACTTTCAGTTATGTGGGATTACAGGGTGTCGAGATAATCGAATGTTTCACAGAGTTTCCGGATGGAGATTCCGTAATTGATGCAGGAAACTTCACTCTGGAGACTGATCAGACGGGGACATTCGTTTTTGATCCGGGGCATAAGAGTTTTCCAATCCACAGTACCTTCGGCATATCCCGGCAGCTGATGATCGTCATTGTATGCCGTATTGTCGTGCAAATGGCATGTGACGATATGCGGAGCGAGTTTTTCAAACGCATTTTCCTGTTCCACAATACCGTTTTTCCAGCAGAGATTCATATAAGAAACATATTTTGACGGATCTTTGCCTTCGGGGCGTTTCGCCATAAGGTTCATGTGGCCCACATCGAGACAGCAGCCCAGGTTCGGATGGTTGAAATGATTGATAAAATACAATACTTCATCCGGAGTATTGGATGGTTCAAAACTGTTTTCGATGGCAATGATGATGCCTAATTTTTCGGCGTGGGGGAGAAGCTGTTCCAACGCTTCAATGGTCAATTCACGCATTTTTTCAAGCGTGGTGTCTCTGGAATAACAATCCGCTGCGCCCATGTGCATGACGTATGTTTTACTGCCGAACATGGTGGCATATTCCATTGCCAGTTTCTGATCTTCGATCATCCCTTTCCGGCGGGGCCAGTCTGTAATATTCAAGTCATATCCGCCGCCGCCCCAGAGTCCGTGACATTCAAACGGTTTTACGGTGCTGTTCTGGAAAATGCTGTACAATTGACAACAGAATGCCGGTTCATAGCACAGTTTTTTGAGGATCCCGTTTGTCAGGGAAATATATTTTGCCCCGTTATCAGCGAATTCAGCCAGAATGCCCGGCATGAGTTTCATTTCATAAGCATCCAGCGGATGCATGTGTGTAATAGGTACATTTGCCATTGTTTATTCTCCAATGAAATTTGAGTTGTTTAAAACACCTGGTTAAATATAGCTTGCCAAATATATTTTTCAATCAATAAAATGCTTTTTTTTACAGAAAACATTTGAATATTCCGTTTTCTAATGCTATATTCCGGAAAATCAATATCAATATGGAGTTTTTTATGAAAAAATTCAAGTATGCGCTTTTTTATGACTTTCACACTATGGCAACCATTCCCGATGTGGGAAAAAACTTTGATGCCGAAAAGTTTACTGATGAAGTGAAAGCACTTGGTGTCGATTTCCTTACCTGGCATGCCCGCTGCAATCAGGGAAATGCTTATTACAACACAAAATTCGGATACCGTCACGCTTCTCTTGAATTTGATATGATCCGTGCCCTTGGTGACTGCTGCCGCAAAAAAGATATCACGTTCAGCGTTTATATGAATGGTTCCATGAGCGATGAGGAAATGTTCCGCCATCGGGAATGGATGCGGATTGCTCCACACGGACAGACCTATCAGGATTATGAAGGCGGAGGCAATCCGGAAGAATCTTATACCACTCCCGCATTGCGGATGTCTTGTTACAATTCCCCGTTCCGGGATCACATTATGAATATGACCCGGGAATTGGCGGAAGAATATCCGGTTGACGGTTTCTTTTTTGACTGTCTTGGCGTTTTCCCCTGTATCTGCCCTCATTGCGTTGCTGAAATGAAAGAGAAGGGGATCAATTTCCGTGACGAAAAAGAATTGACCGGATTTGCACGCATGTCGGTTCACCGTTTCGCCTGTGATTTGAATAAGACTATCCGGGAGATCAAGCCGGATGCCCTGTTGTTCTTTAACGGAAGACCTTTTGAAGAAGTCGTTCACATGGAAAGTCATTTGGAATGTGAGTGTCTCCCCACTGCCGCCTGGGGCTATGAATGTCTCCCCATGTGCGCCCATTATATGCGGACCGTCGCCGGACCCGATAAATGTGTTCTGAATATGACCGGTCGTTTTAACGATTGGGGGGATTTCGGCGGATTGCGTACCGTGGAAGGTTTGAAATACGACTTGCTCTATGGGGCTGCAAACGGTATGCGCCCGGATATCGGCGGTCATCACCATCCGCGGGGCGATTACGAAGGCCCGGTATTCGACCGGATCCGGGAAGTGTATGGCTTCCTGCAGCAATATGACGAATGGGTATTGGATGCCGTCAATAAACCCGAAGTTGCATTGGTATATAACCGGAACGGCAATTATTATCCCCGGAGTCAATCTGCAACGGCAGCGGTCCGTATGTTGACGGAATTGAAAGTGCAGTTTGATTTGATTACGGAGTTCCTGCCATCCTGGGATCGGTATAAATTGCTGATCTTCCCCGATGATGTTGTATTTACTCCGGAAATGACAAAACGCGTGGAACAGCATTTGAAAAACGGCGGAAAAGTCCTTGCCACATCCCGGTCCGGACTCAATGAAGCCGGTACCGCCTTTGCCGTGAAAGACTGGCCTGTTTCTTACGTGGAAAATCTGGATTACAAACCTTTATTCTGGCAGCCTGCCGGAGAATATGCCAAAGGCATTGCTGATATGCCCTTGAATATTTATGCGGGTGGAACAAAAGTCAAAGCCGTCCCCGGTGCCGATGTGCAGATGTATTGCGTCAAACCCTATTTCAATTACGGTTGGGATGGCTTGCGTTCCAACTATTATATTCCGCCGGATACGGTGACGGAACATCCGTTCTGGGTTCGGAAAGAAAATGTGATTTACATTGCCGGTGAGATCTTTGCCGGTTATGGAAAACGTGCCCCGCAGCAGCACCGTCAATTGCTTGGCATGGCGATCAATGCACTGCTGGAACGTCCGAAATTCAAGAGTGCCACGCTGCCCAGTTATTCCCGTGTTTTTGTGCAGGAAAAAGACAATATGGAATTGGTTCATCTGTTGGCATATTGTCCCGATGCCCGTATTCAGGCAATGGCTCTGGAAGAAGGAATCACCATTATGGATACAGAACTTGCGTTGCGGATCGATTCCGGCAAACAGATCAGCAAAGTGTATCTTGCACCGGACCGCAAAGAATTGCCTTTTGTGATGGAAGACGGATATTGCAAAATCACGCTGCCCCGTTTTGACGGTTATGCGCTATTGGTTTTTGAATAAAAGAGGTAATTTCAAAAGTCCGGCAAAATTTGACTGGAAAAAGATTGTTGATGAGATGAAAATGGTAGTTTGTGCGTGGCTACCCTGTGGGTAACCACCAAAAACGCCCCGTTTTCAGATCGCAACAAGAGTTTTCAGACATTTTTGAAGACTTTTGAAATGGCCTCTAACAATAAATCCGCCCCATCGGTCAAATGGCGGATGGGGCGGAAAAAGGGACTTTATACCCTGTAATCAATCTTTCCAGAAGAGTTTACATTCCTGAGGCGGAACGGTATTGCCGTATACACCGGTATCGGCATCCAGCAAATC
>JAFVSW010000270.1 GCA_017503545.1 Lentisphaeria bacterium
GAGTTCTGGATGCCGGACAGTGTAATGACTGTTATTCTCTGGTAGTCATAGCTTTGAAGCTCAAGGAAGTTTTCGGAGTCAAAGATATCAACGAGCTGCCCATATCCTTTGATATTTCGTGGTATGAACAGAAAGCGGTTGCGGTATTGCTTGCGTTATTGCATCTTGGATTTAAAAATCTTCGATTGGGACCAACGCTTCCGGCGTTTCTCACTCCCAATGTTGCAAAGATCCTGGTAGAAACTTTTGATATCAAAGGGATTACGGATCCGCAAACAGATATCAAAGCAATGATGGCTGGAAAATAATTTTCCCAAGAGATTGGCGGCAGGGGAAATCCTGCCGCCTTTTTGTGTTTTAAGGGGCGTGTCGCGGCAGTTACGGCAAGGTTCGGGTATGTGGCAGCACAAAAGCCTTTGTGAAGCCTTTTGTGAAAAATTTGATAAACGGTCAAAAATAAAAGTGCAAAAAATACCGGACACGACTAAACGGTTCTTTCATTGTTTTAACTTAGCACTGTTTTACACCTTGCCAAGTTGTCCAGTTTTCGGGGGTAACCGCAGATCATTCCGTAGCATTCAAATGGAATATAATACTGAAAGCATCCTGCATCGCGTTTGGTATGCGGATCCCCGCATTCATGAGCGTTTTTCCATGGGAACGGCGTTTATCATCCAATTCGTAAAGTTTATCCGGATCAAGACCACGCAATTTCAGATGAAGAGGCGGATTGATACCGCAAGGCTCACTGTTTTTACGGATCACCGTCACCAGCACTTTTTTTTGATCTTGTGAGACCCAGCTCCATGCTGCAATATTTGTTTGTCCGAAATTTTCGGTGAGACGATAGTGATTTCCTTCGCGGACAATATTGTTCCATTCATGATAATTTTGAATCTGCTGCCGAACAAGTTCTTTTTCCTCATCTGACAGCTTTGTAATATCCAATTCATATCCGAAAGTCCCGCTGAGCGCAACATGTCCGCGCATGGTAAAGGGGACAGTTCGGCGAGTTTGATGATTCGGGCAGACCGAGACGTGAGCCCCCATGGCGGATGACGGATAGAATAGAGAGGTTCCCATCTGAATGGAGATACGATCCAATGCATCGGAATTGTCACTGCACCAGATTTGCGGTGCATAATAAAGCATTCCGGCATCAAAACGTCCACCGCCTCCGGAACAGCCTTCGATCAGGAGGTTGGGAAATTCTTCCAGGAGCCGTTCATGGAGTTGATATACGCCCAGGACGTAACGGTGAGCCGTTTCTTTCTGACGATCCGGGGGGAGCAACTGAGAATAGATCTCCGTCAGGTTCCGGTTCATATCCCATTTGATATATTCGATATTCGCCGAATGCAGGACATCCGATATGGTATGGAACAGATAGTCGACCACATCCGTGCGGGACATATCCAGGACCATCTGTGTTCTGCCGATGGACTTTTTGCCGCCGGGGACATGAAGTACCCAGTCCGGATGTTTGCGATAAAGTTGGCTGTTTTCCGAGATCATCTCCGGTTCGAACCAGAGTCCGAACTTCATGTTGAGTTTGTTGATCTTCCGTACGAGACTGGCAAGATTGCCGAGTTTCTTTTTATTGACGAACCAATCACCAAGGGAAGAACGGTCATCATTGCGTTCACCGAACCAGCCGTCATCCAGAACCAGCATTTCGATTCCGAGTTTGGAGGCTTCTTTTGCAATCTGGAAGATTTTTTCATTATTAAAATCGAAATAGGTTGCTTCCCAGTTATTGATCAGGATCGGTCTTTTCCGGTGGCCCCATGGACTGCGGATCACATGATCCATAAGGAATTTATGACTTATGCGGGAAAGTCCGCCAATGCCTTTATCTGAAAAGAAAAGCAGGGCTTCCGGAGCATAAAATGTTTCATTCGGCTCCAACTTCCATTCAAAATTTTCCGGATTGATACCGATGAGCGCACGCAATGTCTGGTATTGATCACATTCCGCCTCTGCAATATAATTTCCACTGTAAAGCAGAAGCATCCCGTATACATCGCCAACATTTTCCGTGGCAGACGGTTCAGCAAATACGATCCCGGGATTGTATTGATGTCCGGTCGAACCGCGTGAGCTGGAAATGCACTGTCTGCCGGGGAGCAAACGATGCCGGACTGCCTGGCGTTCTTTTCCCCACATACCTTTCAGATAAATTACATCGAAATCCGCATGATGAAAATCAAGTTGTGCGCTCAAAAGTTTTTCGATTCGTACTGTCGTTTTGGTTGGATTCGAAACTCTGACGGAACGGGCGATGACATCGGAATCCGCAAAAATGGAATATGACAGGATGACACCGGCGCCGGAAAAACCATCTTCCATCGTGACTTCCAACGTCATGGAATCTTTGGTTTTTGAAAAACTCGAAGGCAATCCGGGGAGAACTTTCTTTCCTTTCAGGATCTTGTGGGAACGGTAGATGAGCGATGTCACACTGGTGCCGTTTTCTTTGCGGAGTGCGGCAGCTGTAATCCGGAAATCGCTGCAGCCGAATGCAGAATATTCAAGGGGCAGCAGATCCGGCGAATCGTCCGGAGTCAGTCCTTCCGGCTGTGGGGAAAACGAGGAAGTTCCCATCCGGTCAGCAAATTCTTCAAGGATGGTATCAACCTCAACTTTTCCTCCGTACCAGATATGGCGGAGTTCACCACCGGGTCCGATACGGAAGAGACAAGAAGAGTTTTCTGTTTCCAGCCGGAAAAGTTTTCTTTTTTTACAGAAATGAATTTGCATGACTGACTTTGGTAAAAGGTTGTATGTTTATTTCAATGAATCCAGAAGTTTTTTGTCCAGTTCCGGAGCTTCCAATGCATCAGCGAGTTTATTGCGAAGTTTTGAGAGGAGAGCCGGATCGTTATAAGAGACGAGTACATCTTTCTTGAACATCGGTGTGAGGATGGCTTTTACATAGGCACGACCTTTGCCGGGAGCCGCAGCTTCAACACGTTTTTCCAGCAGTTTCATATAGTCAAAGTCATCGATTCCTTCGCGCATGAGGACAAAACGCTGGGAGGAATGGAACTTGTCACCGGGGTTCAACGGCGGATATACCAGAGTTGCAGTACCGCAACCGTAAGTCTTGACCATATTGGTCCAGGGATTCCGTTTTTTCGGATGAGCGTCGAAAATCTGCCAAATCAAAGCACCTTCCGCGTCATTGAAATAAGCCTTCAGCGGGAACAGTCTTGTCTGGAGATATTCGACGGAATTCAAACTCGCCGGCCAGTTGTAGATCCAAAAACGGGCGTTAGGGAGTTTCTTGCGGAACGTCGGCTTGAAATAAGGCTGGAAGGCATCGCAGAAGACATTCACTTCCGGATAAGCGTAACGGACCGGTACAGTCAGGAAGAGGGTAATGTCCGGAGAGCCTGCACGAATACTTTTCAGCAGGGAATCCACTTCTACGTTACCGCGGGGTTCATCCCAGATGTAAGCAAGAAATTCAACATTGGGGAATTTCTTTTTCACATGTTCCTGGAACTGTCTGGCGTAATCGCCCAGATATTGCTTTCCTTCGGGACTGTTGTAGAGGGCTTTGCCGAAGACTCTTTCACGGCCTTTGTAGAATCCGCCGGTATCGCCGAAGAAGTAGAGATAGGGAACAGGGAAGATCGTCATGTTATCCCGGTCAATTCTGCGCTGAATGTAGCGGTCGAAATCATCGAATCCGGTAATAATCAAACGTCCGTTTTCCAGTTTATACTTGGGCATGGGGAGTGTCTGCCCCTGATTGCCATTGATCCGGTGTTCGCGCAAAATATCATGGATGGTGTCAATGACTTCAGCTTTCGGGCGCGGATAAAAGCGGACAAATTCTTCATAACGGGCGTAGAAGAAGGTTTTCAGATTTGCGATTTTCGGCAGTTCAAAACCACGGACCTGCAATTCAACGGGAACGGTGTGCTTTTTGCCGTTGAATTCGATCATGACACCGCCGCGATACAGACCTTTGGGCGTTTTTTCCGGAACATTGATGGAAATCAGGACCGGTGTATTGCACTGTTTCGGTGCATTGAATACATTTTCCCGGAAAAGCGGGTCTGCTTTCATACCCGCCTTGGAACCGGCACTTGCGGGAATATGAATGAAACCAACACGTTCAAAGCAATATGCGCTGCTTGCGATGGTTGCGCCTTTCGGTCCTTTGAGAGGCTGAGCGGAAAGTTTAACATCCCTCAGATCGACTTCGGGGTGGAAGATCAACTGTGCGTATTCTCTTTCATTGGAAGCCGCACTCATACGGATCGCAGAATCTTTTTTCAAACCTTTCGGCATTTCTTTATAAGGTGTCTGAACCTGAATGATATCAGTCCAGAGACAGAGTCCCGGTATGCTTTTGAGTTCCCGCGCTGCATTATAACGGCCGGTGATCTTGGGGAACGGGATTTCTTCAAAAGAGAAATCGTCCAGATAAGCACAAAGCCCTTTGCCGTTTGCCTGGATAACAGGGCGCATTTTTACAGCGCCGTTACGGGGGACTTCAAAGGTAACTTCTACAGGCAGCCATTCGCCTTTGCGTGCAGTGAAGGCGTGGAATTCTCTGACGCACCGCCAGACTTGTTGGTTCTGTGCATTGTCAAAATAAAGGTCGGTCAAAATGGTTGTCGGTTCAGAAGTCGCAGAGTTGTTATATGCGTAATAACGGAAACGATAGCGTTTTCCTTCGGTTACGGGGATCGTTGCAGGGAAAAGCCGGATATAGCCGTATTGTACCTGATTGAAGATCTCCAACGCATTTTTGCCGCTGCGGACCTTTTGGGCCTGGACTTTCATGCCGTTCAGTTTGGAGGAGGTGATTGCCTGCCAGGCAGGGGTCAAACCGTTATGGTAACGGAAGCGCTGGGTACGCCATGTGCATTTTCCGCTTTCAAACCCGGGATCGGAGAAAGCTTCTGCGCCTGCAAGTGCACAAGTTACAAGGAGTCCGGAGACAGATACAGATCTTTTGATTGTTGTAAACATTATTTTACCACCATTTCATTTGTAATTTACCGGATACTAATACCGGCATGTGATAATTGTTCCATGCATCGTCAAGGGTGACCCGCCCCAGCGTCATAACATTACCGCCAAGAGCAAGAGCATTTGTCTTGTTTTTATGTCTGCGATACATCATATAAGCCTTCGGAGCAGAATTTGGCCAACTTTTTTCCCAGAGACTGATCGAAAAGGCATATTGGAATTTTGTGTTGTACTTTTGGGGCGGGGTATCCGCCACATAAATGAGTTTTGAGCTTGTTCCAAACTTGGAAACCCGGCTGATTCGTTGTTCACTACCCGCATTATAGTTGAACGTCGAATGATTGAGCCCATAAGAGTTATTTGCCCAGGTCGTGCCGATTTTCGGTTCACTGGGGCATACAAAAATCTTGATATTGTCGAGCTTGCTGCCGTCTTTGACATAACCTTTGACAACAAGCATCTGCTGCCAGATCAAGTCCATGGAAGCTCCTGTGCTTTCGTCACGATATCCATGGGCAGAAGGACTGCGGTCATCGAAATCGTTGGCATAGGAATGCAAAATGAGCCCATGCTGTTTAAGTTGGCTTATACAGGCGGCTGATTTTGCGGTGTGTTTTGTTGCGCCCAATGCAGGCAGAAGCATCGCGGCAAGAATCGCGATGATTGCAATGACTACCAGAAGTTCGATCAAGGTGAATCTTTTCCCTATCATGCTGTTTTCCTTTCAACGATTGTGTGTGTGCCGATCGTGTCGAGAAAGGCACAGTACAGATGTTTTTATGTTTATTGTGAGGGCGAAAGCGGATGTGTTGCGGCTTTTTCAAGTCTTTGTACGTTGGAAGTATATTGTCGAAAAGCACACAAAAAATCCTTACTTTGAAACAAATATAGCATATTTTTCAAAATTGTCAATGTGCTATAGGATATTTTTTTAAATTTTAATGCTATATTGCATTTTGCCAAAAAAACGTTGTTTCTGCATGGTTGCATAAGTATCGTTAATAACAGAAAATAAAATAGAAACAATTAATATTATCATAAATTTTTTCAGGATTACTGAAAGGGTGACAAAGAAGAAATATTTGATTGATACAGCTTCCCGGGAAAGAAAAATCATTCTGACGTAAACCTGCGATCCGCCATATTTTGTCACCCATAATTTTCGGCTGATATACATATAAATAAACAATTTATAAATTAGAATAATCCACACATAACTGTTTTTTGACGGAATCGGTCAATTAACATATAGCATTAATTTTTCTTAAAATATGCTATGGTGCATTGACAATAGTAAAAAATGTGTTATATTAACCGCAGACAAGGAGGCACGAATGCTTTTTGATGAAATAATACCATTACTGGACAATGACTTGAACGAACCGAAATACAACCAGCTTGCACGTCAGATCGAGACATACCTGAAAAAACATTCTGTCCCGCCGGGAACGCGGTTACCCAGCGAACGTTTTCTTGCACAACGCATGGGGATTTCTCCGGTTACGATTGGACGCAGTTTGAATGAACTGGTGCGGCGCGGTGTTTTGGAACGGAAAGTCGGCAGCGGAACGTATATGGCGGAGCATTGCCGGATCCAAAGTGTTGGGATCCTCTGTCATGAACCGGCGCAGATTTCCGACTATTATATAGGCAACGTGCTTTCTGCCATTCATGGATATTTTTTGGATTCCAAGATCGATCTGTTGTCCCTTGTGCGGCGTCCGGAATCTTATGTGAGTACGCTCCATAAATATCAGCTTGACGGGATCATTGTGCTTGCTGCGCAGAAAGAGTTTGTACCCACGATCCGACAGCTGCGTGACAACAAGATCCCCATTGTTACGATCGGGGTCACATTTCCGGAACTTACGGATCTGGGATTCGGGACGGATCATCAGGCGATTTCCTGTCAGGCAACGAATTATCTGATCCGGAAAGGTTATCGCCGCATAGGGATCCTTTCCGGTATGCGATATTCTTCCAGCGACGTCAGTGAACGGGAACGTGGTTTCTCCAAAGCCATGTACGAAGCGGGACTTCCGGTCGATCCGGATTGGATCATTCATGCCGATACCAGCGGAGAAGACAGCCAGATGACAGAATTGCGTAATCTGCTATCCCGGCCGAACCGTCCGAATGCGCTTCTGCTGGCCTGTCATACTGACTCCTTGCTGATCTATAACCTGTTACGGGAAATGAATCTGCGTATTCCCGAAGATATCTCGCTTGTAGCATTTGACGATCCGCCTTACGCACAGCATCTTTCACCACCGTTGACTGTATTTGCCCAGCCGATCCTGGATTTTACCCGGCAGGCCGCACGGCAACTGGAAAATATGATTTTACATCGTCCGCTGGAAACCTTCAGTCCCAGTCAAGCTGTTTTGATTGAGCGGGGGTCCTGCATGAATTATAATCCGGATATCAAATAACAGGAGATAATATGATTACCTATGCACTTTCTGCCGGAGCATTCAAAAACCACGTTACTGAGCCCATTGCGGCAGCCATCCGCAAATCCCGGTTCCGTAATTTTGAACCTTATTTCGGAACCTTTATCCGGGATGATGAGGCATCACGTCTTACTGCCCGATTGATGAGAGAATTGGTGAAAGAAGGTGTGTATCGTCCTGCAAGCGTACATCTTCCGTTCTACGGTTACGGGGATGATTGCTGGGATCCCTCCTGTCTGGACGAAGCCTGCCGCAAGGATCTGGTTGCCCGTCTGACTAAACTGGTTCGTGATTATGCCGATCTGATGGCTCCGATGGTGACATTTCACGCAAGCGGTCAGCCTCCTTTGCATGAGCATCCGCAACGGATCGGTCAGGTATGCAAATCCATTGAAGAATTGCTGCCGGTCGCCCGGGAAGTCGGTTTTGTGATCAATGTTGAATTCCTGCCTCGCACATGCGTTGGAAACTGTACGGAAGAATTACTTCAGATCGTTTCCAATTTTGATGCGGATCAAGTTGGGATTTGTTTGGATGTGAACCATATCATGGACCGTTACAAGGAACTGCCTGCCATGATCGACCTGCTGGCTCCCCGTATCCGGTCATTCCATATTTGCGATTACGATGGCGTTGATGAAAACCACTGGATGCCCGGCCAGGGAATCCATGACTGGCCGGAGATCATGCGTCATATCCGTGCGATCGATCATGATGTCCTGCTGATTCTGGAAACCAGTATGCAGTTGAATAGCATCAACCGATCCGTCGATCCCATATTTGCGATTCGTCAGAATGAAAATGCCTGCTGGTTTCTGGAAAATTGCGAAAGGATCCAGCCGGAAATGGCAGCATTTAAACTGCCCGGGAATCAATAAATCTGCTTTTGACGAAGAGCAATGATTCGTCAGGAACCAGTGTCAACGGAGCTTCACTGTACCGCGCCGTTGGCACTGGTTCTTTTGTTATGGACGGGATGTTTTTACGGTTCTTCGACGGTTTGTGCCAGACCTGAGCAGAAAATAGAAGAAAATTGATGGACACCGCCGAGTAGTGATTCCAGCTCCCGGTGCAGACCGGATGAAGCAGCAGTCCTTACTCCGGGCAATCCGCAACGGGCAGCGGTGGATGGAAATGCTTATTAACGGCGAAGCAAAGAACATCACAGACCTGGCGGCAAAGCTCGACTTGAAACCGCCGTATGTAACGCGGGTACTTGGCTTGAATAACCTTGCCCCGGACATTGTTGAAGCAATCGTGAACGGAGCAGAACCCGATGGATTATCCATCGCACAAATTATGAAAAGAGGTAATTTCAAAAGTCCGGCAAAATTTGACTGAAAAAGAATTGTTGAAGAGATGGAAATGGTAGTTTGTTCCGGCGTCGCCATACGGCTATGCCGTGACAAGGCGTGGGAAATAACCATCCACCTTCGCCAAGGCTACGGCGGACAAGCCAAAAACGCCCC
>JAFVSW010000271.1 GCA_017503545.1 Lentisphaeria bacterium
GATACCGGCTTTACGCAGGTAATCGATAGCAGCCTGCATATCGCCTTCGGTCTGAACGAGAGCGTTTTTGCAATCGCCCATACCGGCATCGGTTTTGTCGCGGAGTTCTTTTACCATCTGAGCGGTAATTACTACAGCCATTTTATTATCTCCTTAAAGGTAATAGGTGTTTACTTATTCTGCAGCAACGTCAGATTTTTTGATTTCGGAAAGAGTTTTGACTTCTTTCACTGCGCGTTTGCGTGCGGGTTTTTTAGCGGGTTCAGCTGCGGCTTCTTCGTTGCCGGCTGTTTTTTCAGCTGCTTCGCCATCTGCGTTTTTGCGGATGGTTTTGCGGGGAGCGCGTTTTGCACCGTCAGCTTTGGGAGCGCGTTTTGCTTTGTCTGCGCCGTCAGCTTTGGCTTTTGCTTTTTCTTCTTCTTCTTTTGCTTTTTCTTCTGCAGCTTTCACTTTGTAGATTTCAGAAGCATCTTTGATGGCTTCGGTGAAAGTATCGAAGATCACTTTGATGGATTTTACAGCATCATCGTTGGCTGCGACCGGATAGTCTGCCAATTCAGGATTACCGTTTGTATCAACGATAGCAACGACCGGAATACCGAGTTTGCGGGCTTCACGAACTGCGATATCGTCGTGGCAGATGTCGATGATGACAACAACCTGCGGGAGGTTTTTCTTATCAGCGATACCATCAAGGTCACGATGGAGTTTCGCAACATCGCGCTGCATGAGAGCGATTTCTTTTTTCTTGAGTCCGGAAGCAGCTTCGTTTGCGATGATTGCATCGTAATCGCGCATTTTCTTGATGGATTTACGGATGGTTTCGTTGTTGGTGAGAGTACCGCCCATCCAGCGTTCTGCCATGTAGTACATGCCAGTTGCTTCGGCTGTTTCTTTTACGATCTGCTGAGCCTGACGTTTGGTTCCGACGAACAGAATGTTCGCACCGTTCATAACTTCTCTCTGGAGGAAGTTACATGCATCGCCGATCTGACGGATCGTTTTTGTCAAGTCGATGATAGAAATTCCATTTTTAGAACCGTAGACGTATTCTTTCATCTTCGGGTTCCAGCGTTTTGTCTGATGTCCAAAGTGACATCCGGCTTCCAACAAATCTTTTACTGTGATCGGCATAACCAATCGCCTTTCTCTTTCCGGCGCTTTTGACTTGACGGCTTTTTTTTCTGTTTGTTTGCCGTCAGGCAAGACAACCTGGGTTAAAGTGTAACGTAACTCCGCGGGGTTGGTTGATCGCAGAGTTCCGACGTGAATTTAGATAATTTAGCACATATCTTTGAAAAATCAAGTGTTTTTTTCAAAAAAATGTAAAAAATATCCGCTTTTTTTCTCCTTTTTTCCGGGAAGAACAAAAAGCGGTTACTTCCGGCGGTTATCTGACTTTGACAAAAACCGGGTCTGTGTAGTTGAAATCATGCTGCAATGTAACGGTGTCACCATGCAGCACAACATTCATCTTCTGCCATTCTCCATTGCGGTCAAGATAAGAGAAATTCTGACAGTTTTTGAGTTTTTCCGGGAGGAAAAGAGTCAGTTCTTCCAGTGGGTCGACAGCCAGATTGATGATGGTCAGGAAGACAGAGAAATCTTTTTCTTTCTCCGGTTCATTGACGATCAGGTATACTTTCGGTGCTTTCTGTACCATGGGAAAGTCGGCACCGCACCGTGCGAGCAATTCCTGAAGAAGTGCCTGTCTGGTGTAACAGAACAGGGAACTTGATTGGTTCTTGAAGACTTCTGATGCATAAATAATGACATTGCCGTCCAGTTTGTTTTTGAACAGAGTCATGCCGGGTGCCATGTAAACTTTATTAGCATTGACGATTGCCGTTACTTCCCTGCAAGCGGGGTCTGTCATTACCAGTTTATAAATTTCACCGTTTCCACCGGGTGAGTAAGTATCTCCGCGGCGCATGGCTCTGTTTTTATATCCTTTGAGGAAATCTTCACCGATCAGTTCTTTTGCGCCGAGGTCGAAACGGTCATTTCCATGGATCAATGGTTCTGCAGCAGCTGCACCCATGTATTCGCTGTACCCTCTTTCCGTAAGACATTTTGCCGCCGTGCCGTCCAGTACGATCGTTTTCGTGAGATACTTTTTGATCTCTTCATCGTTCATAAAGCGCATCTGTTCACCGGAAAAGAATGTGATCGGAGCATCGGCGGATGTATACGGGATACCGAATGACGATAATGTTTTCAGCCATTCTGCAACATTGCCGCGGAAGTTGGAATATTCAAACGGATCGTGATAGACCTGTACACCTTTCAATTTGCAGTCTGCAACATTTTTACGGAGAACATTCAGGCGACAGCGTTCTTTTTTGTACATATTGCCGTATGCACATTCTTCCGCGGGCGGCTGGGATTGAAAGAGTGAGCCGTCATAACCGCAGGAATAGATGGCACTCATCATGGCGCGCATACAACTGCCGGAAGTGTAGAAGCGGGAATGAGGGTAGGTATCGGACTCATGATAAAACCGGAAATCGCCTTTGATATGTTCTCTGTAATAAATGGAGCGGAACAAAACCTCCGGGATCATATCAATGTGTTCACCTGCATAAAAGGTTCCGCAGAACCGGACAAAGGGGACATGATTTTTACCGGCGATCGCGCGGGCAACTGTTTCAATGGAATCGCCGTCACGCTGACTGCATCCGGGTTGAGCGATGCCCATGGGGATTTCCGGAGTCAATTTATCCGCCTCTTCCCGGATCGCGGAAGCGAAGAGTGACAGAGAATCTTTTGCCAGAGCCTGCCATCGGCGAAGTAATTCTCTTGATTCAACGGGCTGCTGCGTGAACAGTTCCTCCAATTCTTCGCGGGAGTAAAAGCGTCCTTCCCGACGTGCAAACTCTTCCAGATGATGTTTGCAGAAACAAGCGGGGCCGCCATGACAGTTGATCCCGAAATCGTCTTCGGTCAGGAAGAAGTCAGGGTGTGCTTTTGCAAGAAAAAATGCCACATCCTCCGCGAACCGTTTTCTGTATGCCGGGTCAAGGGGACAAGTGGAAAACGGAGCCTCGGAACCATCGAGCCTGACGATCCGGGTATAGCCGGGTGTCGGTCCGGATTTCAGGACGAGACAATGCCACCAGCCGCAACTGATTCCAGACGGCAGAAGTTTTTTGATATCCAGAAAAAGCTTTGCTTTATCATGAAAATATTCCTGCGGCGGGTACCCGGTCAACCGCCAGCCTTTTCCGGGCATGGCGAGTGCGAATCTGGTAAAACCGTAATCGTTATATTGAGCTTTGATGGATTCTGCGATGGTTTCTGCATCGGCGGAGAGTTCGCCGATGCTGACAGGGATGATGATGTCGAGGTCCTCAAATTTTTTCATGGAAGTCACCTGTTGTAATGTCCCGGGTAAAAAAATGTGTCATTCAAGGAGGAGATTTTCACATTTGAGTGTGTATCGAACTCCGTGAATAACGCATTTTTTATAAAAGTCGATCAGAGATCAGCTTTTCTTGATATTTTCCAATGGTTCCACAAAGGGGCAAACGTGTTCTTTGATGATCCGCGGTGCTGCCCATCTTGCTGCATTCGCCAATACTTTGCGGATGTTTTCATCGTAGAAGATCGGGAATGTTTCGTGTCCGGGGGAGAAATAGAAGATTCTGCCGTAACCGCGTTCAAATGTCACGCCGCTGCGGAAGACTTCGCCGCCCTGATACCAGGAGATAAAGATGACTTTGTCCGGATCGGGAATATCAAAGCGTTCGCCGTACATTTCCACATGGGGCAATTCAAAATATTCGCCGATACCTTCGGTGATGGGGTGTCCGGGTTCGATGTTCCAGAGACGTTCCCGTTCTCCGGCTTCGCGCCATTTGAGAGAACATGTTGTTCCGAGCATACGGCGGAAGATTTTGGAGAAGTGAGCGGAGTGGAGGCAAATCAAGCCCATACCTTCAAGAACGCGTTTCTGTACACGGTCAACGATTTCGTCGGCGACTTCTTCGTGTTTGCAATGACCCCACCAGAACAGAACGTCAGTGTCGTCAAGAACTTCTTGAGTCAAGCCATGTTCCGGCATATCCTGGGTTGCACATCTGACTTTGAATCCACCGGCTTTTTCCAAACCTTCGCGGATTGCATTATGCATTCCATTGGGATAAATTTGTTTTACAGCTTCAATGGTTTTTTCATGTTCGTTTTCGTTCCAGACAGTAACTCTGATGTCAGCCATAAGATTAAATCCTTTCATTAATACGTTTTTATTGGAATATCAACTTACTTTAGCATAAGTTTATGCAAATTCAAATTTAATTTTTGATAAATTACTTGTTTTTTGCAATAATTTTCTCTGCAACAGCTGCATTGCAGCATGTAATACCGTATTCTTCTGCAAAATCAAAGGCATCCGGCAGATTGCCGACGACATCTTCCGGTTTATGTGCATCGGAACTGACAAGCGCGGATATGTTGTATCCGGATGCCAATTTCCAAAATGGTGCGTACGGGTAGGGCGGGCGTATGCCGTCGGCATATTCGCGCTGAGGTTTCCGCAATCCGTATGCATTGATTTCCAATGGCACATTATGTTTTTCAGCCGTTTGCAGTAATCCGGCAAACAGATCGGCGATTTCCGGCGTCCATTTATCAATTGATACGGCGATCATATCCGGATGTGTGATGAAATCAAATAATCCGCTTTTGATCAGGAATGAGGTTTTTTCTGTAAACATGCGAATGATTTCCGGTGGAAAAAGCATGGTGTGGGATGCATAATAATATTTACCCGGCGTATCCCGGTTGACAAAATGAGCTCCTGCGCTCATAAAATCCAGATCCAGGCGTTCTTTCAATTCTTTCTGATAAAATTCCAATGGAAAATCGGAATCGTAATCCACTTCCAAGCCGGCAAGTATGGTCAATTCCGGAAATTCACTTTTTGCATCTTCGATTTCCTGCCGGTAAGATTCCAACATCGCATATTTCATCCGTGTGGATAACATACGGTCATCAGGGAACGTGGAGTGTTCGGAAAAACCAAGAACTTTGAGTCCGTCTTTGACTGCCTGACGGCAATAATCCCGGACCGTACCGGCAGCATGATTGCACAATACGGTATGAGTATGAAGATTGACTTGCGAATTTTTTAACATATGCACACCTTGCTGTTTTTTTGTATACTGGTAATATATCGCAAAAAAATGAAAAATCAATCCGGAATCCGTTTGCATTTTGTGAAAAACAGTGTCATATTACAACATGGAGATTTCGGACTATGATTGATATTGATAAAGTACGTTTGTGGAGTGTATATTTTTCCCGGATACAGATCCTGCGTTCTATGCCATATCCCAGTATGGTCGTGGAAGAAGTGGAGAAAAAAGGGTATCGGATACCGCAATATTCGCCGGTCGGAATTCCGCCGGAAGTCGGCGGGCAAATCACATTGACTTTATCCGGCAGAGGAATCTTATCGGTAAACGGGACAACGTATTCCTGTGTGCCGGGGACCGCTTTTCTGTATCGTGACAGCGATGCCTCTGTATCCTATTATTATCCGTCAGATGGAACAGAGGATTGGCGTTTTGTGTGGATCAACTTTATGGGGGAAGCCAGTTCTGCTGTAATTGAAGAGGTCAATCGGCTTTACGGATATTTTTTCAAGTTGGGATTGGAGAGTGAACTGGAAAAAGAGTTGATGGCTTACCGTCAATGGAGCGGGCGTAATTTGTTCTGTTCTCCATTGGAAGGCGCGGAATTGTTTTTTCATTTTCTGCATCTGTTGTGTGAATCGCCTTTTGACGGTAAACCGCATACTCCGGAAAAACGTTTTGTTCACAATATACAAAATGAAATCGGACAGTCATTCGGCGAGTCTCTTTCCACCACCAGCCTTGCTAAAAAAATCGGAATATCCCGTGAACATTTATCGAAAAAATTCCATGCGGAAACCGGGCGGACTTTGCGGGATTACCGGGCGGAACAAAGGTTATCCCAAGCCTTGTCGTTATTGCTTAAATCCAATTTGAGTTGCAAGGAGATAGCGCAATTGTGCCATTATGGTTCCTATTCCAGTTTCTATCGCAGTTTTATGCGGCATTATAAAATCTCTCCGGAAGAGTTCCGGAAAAACAATTTTGAACACTTTTGAAATTGCCTCATTACAAAATGACATCAAATATCACAAAATGCAATCATTTGATCAGTTGCTTTTTTGTAAAAGATATGTATAATTAATAGCAAACAGTTTTTGTATTTGCATTAAAAAAAGCAATCAGAGAACTGGTGTCCGGCTGTGGTTTGTATTCATCCGGCGGGATATTATGAGCTGTGTAAAAAATAAAAATTAAATAGCAGGAGAAGAAAAAATGAAACAAATCGGTATGAATTGGAAGAATGTTATCCGTAGAACATTCGTTGGCTGCATGATGTTATGTTGTGCTGCCGGCGCTGCGGCGGAGGATTTGCGCGTCGGGATTTTCGGCGATTATCAGATCAATCGTGTAAGAGGAGCCAATGTTCCAGTATTGGGGCAGGTATTCCGCAGTATGAAAGAACTGGGTGTTGATGCCATTGTCATGACCGGTGACGTTGCATTTACGGGTCATCCGGATGTATACAAATTTTTCATGAAAACGTTTGATGAAGTGTTTCCGGATAAAAAGCCGGAATTGCTTGTTGTGATGGGAAATCATGACTTCTGGAATCGTGAAATCAAGACACGGGAAGAAAAGGTCAAAAACTTTATGACCCACATGCGTATGAAAGAATTGGATTTTGTGCGTCAGGTCAAAGGGTATCATTTTGTATGTTTCAATCCCAGCGATGCAATGGGAGTGCAGTATGACAAATCCATTTTCAACCGTGTACGCGGTATGATCAGCGGAGCGATCAAGGCATCCGGCAATAAACCGGTGTTTGTGGTCAGCCATTTTCCCCCGCACAAAACAGTTTATGGTTCTGAATACGGCAAAGGGGCAATCACCACGATCCTCCAACCGTTCTCCAAGATCATCTATCTTTCCGGTCATTCCCATTATCCGCTGGAAGACGAACGGAGTATTTATCAGAAGAAATACACGGTGATCCAATCCGGCACAACCTCTTATGTTTCTATGGAGAACGGTAAATTCAATGCCAGTCCGCTGTATCGCAGAGGTGATGTGAAACATTTTCTCTACATGACGGTGAATGATAAAGAAGTCAAATTCCGCCGTTTCTCTCTCAATAACAAAACCGAGATCAAACCGGATTCTCCGTGGCGTATTTCTCTGCCGCTGGATCCGGCAACTTACAAATATACCGCTGCCCGTGCCGCCCAGCGTAAAGCCCCACAATTCCCGGTCAAAGCATCGGGCGTTGTTGTGCCGGATAAGAAAGGTGCAAAACTGACCTTTGATGCAGCGGTACACGATGATTTTGTTCACTCTTACGCCCTGCATATTGCCCAATGGGATGGCAAGGCATGGCAGAATGTGCCGACAAAGAAAGAATTGCTCTTCTTCTCTGACTTCTATCTCGGTTTGGAAAAGATGAAAAAACGTTTTGCTGTCGTGATTCCGAAAAAGACTTTCACCTTTAAGGCGGGAACCCGTTATCGTCTTGAGATCATTCCGATTGAATCTTTCGGCAAACGCGGCAAAGGAATCTTTGTGGAATATAATGCAAAATAATAACAACATATCAAGGGGAATTAACTATGAAAAAATTTACATTGATTGAATTGTTAGTGGTGATAGCAATCATTGCCATTCTGGCTGCAATGCTGCTTCCTGCATTGGGGAAAGTCAAAGAAACGTCAAAAACATCCAGTTGCCTTTCCAATCTGAAACAGGTTATGTTGGCTGGCAATATGTATGCCAATGATATGGGCGGATATCTGCCTTTGTCTTCTTACACGAAAGCCGGAGAAACCGGTGCTACACGCTGGACGGATGCACTGGAAGAATTCAAATATCTTTCCAAAGACAGCAATGTACAGCTTTGCCCGAGTATCATTCCTTACAAATATAAAAACCATGACCAGACGTACGGTCTGCGTTCTCATTCCAGTATGGATGGTACTGACGGAAAATGGTATAAAATTGCTGATCCGCAAGTTTTAGTCGTAATTGTGAACTCCGGTACAACGCCCCGGAGAGTCAAACCTTCTGATGCTATGATGTTTGCGGATACGATCAACAACAGTACCGACAGGAAACAGCAATATTACTTTGGGATCAATAATGCCAATCCAACTTCTGCCGTGCCTTATGCCGCACATCGCAAAGGCGTGGTAAACGGAGCGTTTGTGGATGGTCATGCCACCGCCGCAAATCGTGATGTCCTCGCCGGGGCGCTTATCGATTATTTTTGCGAATATCTGACGTCTGTAAACGTGAAGTGTAACGCAAAATATTATTGAAAATCAACAAATAAAATATCCATTCAAAAAAGAAAGAATTGAAAATGAAGAGAAGATACTCTGCATTTTTGCTGGGGACTGTTGTCTTTTTATCAGCCTCTGCAATGTCGGCCTTTGATCTGGTCAAAGGGAATCAGGTTGCGGAAATCGTGTTGGGAAAAAATGCGGATCCCAGCAGTCATCTTGCGGCAAAAGAATTGTCGGATTATGTGGGGAAGATGACCGGTAAGAAACTGGCAATCAAAACGGAAAAATCCACTGCCGCCAACCGCATTTATATTGGTACTTTATCGACGGTAAAAAATATTCCTGCCGAACTGGTGAAAAAACTTAATGCCATGAAATCAACAGAAGCCTGTGCGTTTCTGGTACGCGGCAAAAATATGTATATCATCGGTAAAAATGAAGTGGCGGAATTGTATGGAACCTATCATTTCATGGAAGACAAACTGGGGATCCGCTGGCTGAAAACGGCGAATAAATTCGACCCCGGCGAATACGTTCCGGCAAAAAAAGAAATCGTGATTGCCGATTATGTAAAATACCGTGCCCCGTTCTTCTTCAAACGGGCATTGGATCAGTGCGGTGCTTACGGCAATGTCATTCCCGTGAACAGTAAAGTCTGGGCAAACCGGAATGGTTTTCAGACACCGGTTCCGTATGACCGCTGGTATTCTTTGAATCCGAAAACCAAATTGGATAAAATGCGGTACGATTTTTACCGTCCGCGCATCCCGGTGCGGGATCAGACACTCGGCGGCACGCACGGTGCATTCTCCGATCCGTTCCGTTATAAAGGCAAATACGATAAAGCATTTGCAGAGCATCCGGAATATTTTGCATTGGTGAATGGCAAACGTGTTAAGGGACATCAAATCTGTATTTCCAATCCGGACGTGCAGCGCATTATTGCCGACTCCATTCTTAAAAGCATCAAAGACAATAACAATTCCGGGCAATTCACATTCGGCATGGTGGATACCCCCATCGGCTGGTGTGAATGTGCCGGTTGCAAAGCCTATGATAACGGTGACAAACGTGCTGACTTTAACGAAGTCTCCACCCGTTTTTATATGGCAGTGAATGCGGTGGCAAAACTGGTTTTTGAAAAAAATCCCAATGCCGATTTGCGTACCTGGGCATATTCGGCATACCGTCTGATTCCTCATGGAATCAAAGTCGATCCCCGTTTGAAATTGCAATATACGACCCATGGCCGTTGTTGGGGACATGCACTTGACGATCCCCATTGTGTGAAAAATGTCAAGATTTACAATCATATCAAGGAATGGCGTAAGTTCCATCCGTCGATCATGTATACGTATGAATATTTCTTCTGTTCCCACGGATATTACACCTGTATTGAAGATACGATTGATCATACATTGAAACTGTATAAAAAACATAACATCACCGGCTGGAAAGAACAGGCGTATTTTGAAGACAGCAAATTTGTGCGGGAAGAGCAGACCCGCCCGGATCTTTATCCTTCCAACTGGCAGATGCTCTATTTGACCGGTAAACTTCTGTGGGATCCTGATCTGGATGCCAAAAAAGTGGTGGACGAAGCAGAACGTCTTTACTATGGCAAAGCCTACCCGGTCATGAAAAAATATCAGGCATACCGCCGTCAACTCTGGAAAATGGCGACAGCCTGTATGGGCTATCCGGCAGGGAATCCCCGTGCGGTTGAATTATTGAATCCTCCGGATGCCAAAGAAACCTTGCTGAAATATCTTGACGAAGCGGAAAAACTGGCAGGCAATGATAAGATCCTGAAATTCCGTATCGGGGAAGACCGTCGCTGGCTCAAGAAATGGTGGATTGCCCCCTATGAAAAATTACACCGTTCCGGCAATAAACCGCTCAGTTCTCCGGAAATCAGCGGCAAGATCAAGATTGATGGTATCGGTAATGAAAAAGACTGGAACAAAGCCTGTGTTGCAGATAATTTCCTGGAAATGTTGGGAAGCCGGAAGGATAAACCTGCTCCGGATGCCGTAAAGACAACAGTCCGGATCCTTTCCGATAAAGATAATCTGTATTTCCTGATCACCGCGAAAGAACCGAGTCCGGCAAAGATGAAAACGACCAGTGGACGTGATTCAAAAGTGTGGTCCGGTGATGCGGTGGAAGTCTTTATTTACCCGCCCAGCGTGGAAAATGTATACTATCAGATGGCGGTCGGCCCGCATGGTGATGTATTTGATGCATTGCAGCCGGGAACCAATAAAGATTACAATCTGAATGTGGAAGTTAAAACACGTATTCTTGCTGACCGCTATGTGGTGGAAATGCGTGTTCCTGTGAACAAACTCATGAAGATGGCAAAAGGCGATATCTGGAAAGTTCATGTGGTTCGTGACCGTACGATCAAAGATAAATACGCCGCAGACCGCGGTGATATGTCTTTCTATGTGCTTGGCGGTGTGACTCATCGTGATTACACCTCTTTCCGTCCGATGGTGATTGGTGCGCAGGAACCGCCGGAATTTCAGAACGGCAATTTCAATAAATTGCAGAAACTCAATGAAGTGCAAGTTAGACTGTTCGCGAAAAAAGGTCGTTCTGCTGCCAATAATATGATGCCTTTCAGTTGGCAGTTCAATCAAAACAATGCAAAAGTGGAAATGGTATTGCACCCCGGTTCGAAAGATGATTATTATGTCAAACAGCTTTCCGGTGCGCTTTATCAACTCCATTACGGCAGAAAGAGAAATTACCGTATCACGTTCCGTGCCAAAGGGGATGGTAAACTGAAATTCCAGTGTTACCGTTACCGTGCCAATGACAAACGCAAGATCACAAAGAGTCTTCCCACCCGTACCTTTATGAACGGCGAAAAACTTTCCAAAGAATGGAAGACATACTCCTTTGTTCTGCGGAAAGAATTTGCCAATGAAATATTTGCAACTGCTTTTATCAATGTCGGCGGCGTTGTTGAATTTGCTGATGTAGTCATCACCCCGGAAGCGGATCTGATCTATCATCATTACGATGAAAAGAAACAGAAGTGATTAACTATATTACAAGAAAGGGTACTTGACCATGTCCAGTGTGAAATTGAACTTTACGTTAATCGAATTACTGGTAGTTATTGCCATTATTGCCATACTTGCTGCAATGCTTCTTCCGGCATTGGGTAAGGCAAAAGATGCCGCAAATAATACTCATTGTGCCAATATGCACAAGCAAATCGGATATACATTCATGTCTTATGCCAATACGTTCAACGAGTGGTCCGTGGGGGGTCCGTATCCGAAGATTGCTGGGACGACAGGCAAACAATGGTTTTATCTTTTCTGGAAAAACTCTGGATATTATGTCGGCCCGAACTTGATCAATTACGTGAATGACCTTCGCTGCCCCATTGCCAGAAGAACCGTTACCGGCATGGGTGGCAATTATGCTAAGATGTCGGATGGTTCTTATGCGGTCAACGGATATCTGGCAAAGACGTATGCACGCGGAAAATGGGATTGGAAGCATGACGGAAACGAAAGCTTTTTCAAACCTTCAACGGTAAAGAAACCGAACCGTCTGTTCTGGGTCGATTGCACCATCAGTTACAGTCACAGCCGTTTTCAGTTCTGGCATGGGAACAAGTCCCATATGTTGTTTGTTGACTTGAGTTTCCGTCCTCACTACAGAGCACAGATTCCCATTTACTCCGGTGAATACCGCGAAATCTGGTGTTATTACCCAACCAGCGGCAGTCCCAAAAATACAAGTTATTAAAGAAAGTTTGATTATGAAAGAACAACAGAAATTTTCCAATTTCCATGATCTTTATGCGTCAGGAAAAATTCCGGTCACAGCACATGGAACCTATATCGGCCGTTACCCCGAAAACTCGTTGATGGGGGTCAAAGCCGCTTATGAAGCCGGTTGCGATTTTGTGGAATTCGATGTGCGTGTTACAAAAGACGGAGTCCCCGTTCTGCAACATGACAGTACATTAGATCGCAATTCCGATGGGACGGGGAGTTTTTACGATTATACGCTTGCCGAATTGGAAAAAGTCAATTTCAGTTATTACGAATATTTTATTGACTGTTCCGGCAGAAAACGGAAAACCCCGGAATACGAATCCTGCCCCATTACCCGTTTGGATACGGTATTGGAAGAATATGGCAAAAAAATCTTTATGAATATTCAGATTTATGAAACGGATCCGAAAGCATTGGAAATCCTTTGCGGGATGTTCAAAGATTTTGATATGTACGGCAGAGGCTATTTCACCCTCGGCAGATTCGGGGATGGTCATAATGTCCGCGCCATTGACAAAAATATTGACTTATGTATTCTGGAACGGCCCGGTGAAACCGTTCGGACCACAATGGCATTGCTCCATGATTTTTATGATTTCGGCAGTTTCATTGCACAGCCCCGCTGGTTTGATATCACCCCGCAATATTGCGAAGAAAGCCGTAAATTGGGGATCCGTTCCAATGTCTATTATGCGAACCTGGCGGAAGATGCACAGCGTTTTGTTGATTGCGGTATTGATGGGATTCTTACCGATTATCCGGAAAATATTTTCCCCGTTGTCAACAAAATCGGGTGAGATATGCAATATTTTGGAAAATTTCATGAAGTCAAACCGGATGCCATCAAACCTGCCGGACATTTGAAAGAGCAGTTGTCCCGTCAGAACGCAGGGATCGGTTCCCATTATGCGGAACAGGGATATCCTTTTGACACCCCGATGTGGAACGGCGGGGTAGGGCGTATTGAGTTGGCATCCGTAATCTGTCACGATGAATCCGGCGAAACGCCCATGCAGGAAGCCTGGTGGCCTTATGAACAGAGTGCATATCTGTTGGATGGTCTGCTGCGTCTCGGTATTCTGTTGGATGATCCGGCGAAAAAAGAGTTATTCCGGAAAAATCTGCATTATATGATGACTCATCCGGCAGAAGACGGTACGTTGGGGCATTGTTACAACGAATCACCTTCCGAATGGCCGATGGCGGTCTTTTTTCGTGCGGTCAATGTCTGGTATGAATTGACCGGAGACAAGAAAGTGAAAGAGGCGATGCTTCATCATTTTACCTCAATCACACCGGAGAAACTGGCGATCGGGTTCCGGCATATCAATAATCTGGAAGGTTTGCTGAAGACTTATGAATGGACCGGAGATGCTTCTCTGCTGGTAAAGGCATTGGAAGCATATCAGCTTCATGACCGCCGGAATACGGTTCGTACAGATGATGAATTTGAATTGCATTGGAGCAAAATTACATCCGGTCACAATTATGTGATCCATGGTGTTTCGTTCTGTGAATCCGTAAAATTGCCGGTGATTCTGTATCTGTATACCGGTGACGAAAAATGGCTCCGGGGCGCAGAAAAGGGCTTGCAGGAAGTCCTGGCACGCCATGAACAGATTCCCGGTCTGCCCAGCAGTAATGAAGATTTTGCCGGGCGTGATCCGTTGCAGGGATATGAGACTTGTGTGATCACGGACTTTACCTGGACGCTTGGATATTTTCTGATGGCGACCGGAAAAGCCGAATATGCGGACCGGATCGAGAAAATCATTTACAATGCGTTACCGGGTTCCGTTATGCCGGACTTTACGGCATTGCAATATATGGCTGCGCCGAATCAGGTAATAGCCACGGATTATTCCAATCACAGTTTCTTTTTCCGCGGGGCGGCAGGATTCCGCCAATTCAGCCCGACACACAGCGCACAATGCTGTCCGGGTAATCTCCACCGGGCATTGCCGAATTTTATATTGCGGCAATGGATGACCGATGCCAATGGTGTCCCGACGGCAGTTCTTTATGGACCTTCCGTGTTGACCGGGGAATATCATGGGAAGATGTATCGTCTGGAAGAAATCACCGACTATCCGTACGGCGAAACGATTACGATCCGTGTGAATACGACAGCCCCGTCTCTGCCGTTGACATTGCGTATTCCCGGCTGGTGCGATTCCGCATCGGTCAAGATCAACGGTAACACATGCAATTGTGCAGCGGATGCCGGAAGATTTATGAAATTACCCGCAGTTTCTGATGGCGATGAGATTGTTTTGACATTGCCGATGAAAGCAGTACAGAAACAGGATCGTTACTGGTCCTGGTATGAATATGGGCCGCTTGTTTATACTTATCCGGTTGCATATCGGGAAGAACGGGAAAAAGAAACGTTCCTGTCCGCCCGTAATTTGTTCCCCGTCGAAAAATGGAATTATGGAGTCAAACGCAATACCCCGGCAAAAGTGAAACGGAATGGCAATGAGATCGTACTGAAAATCAAAGCCTATCCTGCCAGCGGATATGATTCCCTGGAATACGGCAGATATACGCCGGAAGTTCCCATGTTCAGTCAGGCGACCGGTGAGGCGGAAGAATTAACCTTGATTCCTTATGGAAAAGCGTTGCTGCGCATTACGGCATTCCCGGATCTGGAAAAACGCACTGTTTTGCCGGTATTTCAGGTTTTGTGTTCCGAACCTTATCCTTACGATTTCCGCAAAACGTTGGAGGAACAGTGTTATCTCC
>JAFVSW010000272.1 GCA_017503545.1 Lentisphaeria bacterium
CAATGCCCTTCCGGTTCGTTTCGATCCCGTATTTGATACGGTCATCCATATACGCCTGACGTTTCGCAAAATGCTTCAATACTTCTTTTCTGGAATTGTCGCTCATGGTATACATCTTTCTCTTTATATGATTTATGACCACTGACGGTCGTTGGACCATTCTTTATCCCATTTGTCAAAATCTATGGTGCAGAAATTGTAACTGTTCAGTTTCGGTGTGCCGTCTTTTGTAAATGCCCGCAGATTGATCTGATAGATGATCGCTTTCCGTACGGCATCGGTTGGGGTTTTTACTTTCAACATGATTATTGTCTCCAGAATTTTAATGTGCCATCTGCAAGGGTTTTGAACCAGAAATATTTGCTTAAATCCTTATTCAGATGAATGGATTTGTTTTCTGTTTTTCCATCGGGGTATGTGATTTCAACATCATATTCTCCGTAGAATCCTTTGAATGTTGCAACACCGAATTCGTTACTTTCCGCTTCTGCTTCGGTATGCCATTCTTTATGAATCAGATCATACAGCATATTGAATACCGGCTTTTTCGTGAAATCATAACGGATCAGACCGCCATGATAATAATTTTCTCCGGCAGTCATATCGCCCTGCGGTGCCCCAGCGGCAAATCCATCAATCAGATTCCAGTAGATAATCGCTTCCATGGATTCATGACTGAACCACATGGAATAGATGTTCCGCATGATTTCCGCCTGGATTTCTTCGTCGCCCGGATCATAAGAATATGCCGGAATGGTCAGTTCGGTGATTTGGAGATTACGCTGCAGTTTTGCGTACGTATCCATAATGTCATATATTCTCTGCGGATCGTAATAGGCTTCTGTGCTTTCCAGTTCTTTTTCCCGGCGGTGGAACATGTGGAATTGCATCCCGATACTGTCGATTTTTGCTCCTTTGAGCAAGGCTCGTTCGATCTGCATGTAATATTGATTCCGGTTGCCGTAAAAGCCCCAGATGTTTTCCCAGACACGGCTTTGGGCCTCATTGATGATTAACCGGTTCGCCGGGAAATAACGGTCCGCCTGTTTGAAACTCCATTCCACAAAATCATCCTGATAGTAGAAATTCAGACCCTGCCGGTAACCCCAGAAGAATGTTTCGTTGGTCACTTCCCAGTCACGGATCCGGTCCGCATACCGTTCTGCAAGTTCCCTGAACCGTTTGCAGAGCAGTTGTTTTTCTTTGTCGATCGTACCCATTGCCCATTCCGGTGTCCAACCTCCATAATTGAGGCAGTGGGCTTTGGGCATGATATTGTTGGCTTCGCAATATTCCAGACAAAGATCCGGGGCAGGGCGACGATAGATTTTCGGGCTGTCCTTGGCAAAACGGGGTTTTCCCTGTTCCGGTTCCAAATCGACCCAATAAAAGGGCAGGGTGGCAATATTGAACAGTTCGGCATAATACTGCTTGTACATGTCGTTCTGTTCTTTTGAGTTGAATTCTTCCAGCATGAACAGATTCGCACCGAATTTGAAATCGTGGGTCTTCTGTTTTACTTTGACCTTGATTCCGCTTAACGGTTTGTCTTCCGAATCCTTGAAGGTCAAAGTCGCAATGCCCTTCCGGTTCGTTTCGATCCCGTATTTGATACGGTCATCCATATACGCCTGACGTTTCGCAAAATGCTTCAATACTTCTTTTCTGGAATTGTCGCTCATGGTATACATCTTTCTCTTTATATGATTTATGACCA
>JAFVSW010000273.1 GCA_017503545.1 Lentisphaeria bacterium
GAACGACCGGTTGTTGCACCGTATTCGCCACCTTTGGAACGGAGAAATTCACCCGTTTCATTGTCCTGTTCTGTGGGGAACGGACCTTCGCCGACGCGTGTGGTATAAGCCTTGATTACACCCCAGACTTCATCAATCATACGGGGAGCCAAACCGGAACCGCCGCAAGCACCGCCGCTGGTGGTCGTGCTGCTGGTCACAAAAGGATATGTCCCGTGGTCGATATCCAGGAATGCACCCTGAGCCCCTTCCATAAGGACATTCTTGCCTGCTTTTGCCGCTTCATTAACGGTAACAACGGTATCTTTGATGAAGGGGATCAGCCAATCTGCAGCTTCTTTTACTTCTTTCCATGCGGCATCGATATCAAGAACTTCTGCGCCGAAAGGAGTAAAGACTTTATTGTATTCTTCTGCCTGTTCGCGGAAGAGAGCTTCAAATCTTGCCGGTTTCAGAATATCACATGCACGGATCCCGACGCGGTTTGCTTTTGCAGCATAAGCGGGACCGATACCACGTTTTGTTGTACCGATTTTTTTGCCTTTGGATGCTTTATTTTCATTGTAAGCATCCATCAGTTTATGCCAGGGCATAATCAAATGGCAGCGGGAGCCCAACTGAATGCAGGAAACATCCACATCTCTTGCCATCAAACCTTTGATTTCTTCCACCAAGCCGACCGGATCCACCACAACACCATTGCCGATCACGCATGCGGTATTCTTGCGGAGAACCCCGGAGGGAACCAGGTGAAGCACAAATTTCTTATCTTCCGCTTCCACCGTATGACCTGCATTGTTACCGCCCTGAAAACGGACGACCATTTCTGCATTGCGTGTCAAAACGTCAATAATTTTACCTTTTCCTTCATCGCCCCATTGGACGCCGACCAGTACGCTGACTGCCATAATTACTATCCGATTTGTTAATTTTGCCGGAGAAACGATACGGAACAGATCATCCCGGCAAAAAGTGATCTGCACGTCAATAAACGAAATAACTTTTCATACAATAGCGCACTTTTTTAAAAAAGCAAACGAAAAAAAGAAAAAGTCTATATTTTTAAAGCAATAACAAGGCAAAATAGACTCCTTTGATGCCTTATTCCCCCAAAATACCTTTCATACCTCCGGTTGAATAAACGCATTTTCCAAATCCTTTTTGTTGAAAAGATCTGACCCGCCTCCCCTTGCGTAAATGTACAGGGATGCCAGATATACTTTTTCCGCTGCGGATACCAGATACGCAAAAAACAGAAAGATTCCAAACAAAACGGTACATGTCCACACCGTTTCCATCTGAAGTCCGGGCATTGCCAACGCCAGACTTCCCAAGCCGGCGGAAACTGCCAGCCAGATAAAAAAGGCAAGCCATGTCATAGTATGCAGTCCGGCAAAGCCGATCAGGGCTTCTCCCCATGTATTCCGGATCGTTTCTTCCGAACGTTTCAAAATCCGTAACGGATTGTTCAAGCGCGGATCAAAAACAATAACCGGGATCGCGAAACAGGAGGCGACCACCCAGATCAATGCACTGCCACGGACCAGAAATAATCCCAATCCGCCGACACGGGGCTGAAGAAGACGCAATATAACCCCCACAGTGGAAGAAAGAAGTGTCCACAGCAATGCGGCGATAAAACGTTTTGCTGCACATTGGAATCCATGCATCAAATACACTTTCTTGCCGCGCAATCCACGGAATATTTCGTTATAAAACGCCATTTGACACAAGTTTGCAGTCAACATGACAAGCAGATAAACAATGAACCAGCTTGCAAGTTTCCCTGCGCTTAATGTGCCATCGGGATTTTTATCCTGAAAAATCAACACCTGATCCAGAGGATTGCCCGGTAATAATGATAAGGTTCCGCTTGCAATCAGCAGTAATAAAAAAGTGATCGCCAACATGGAAATCAAAGGAAAAACCAATAGTTTTCTGTTTTTGTCTATGACTGTCCATGATTTCTGAAAAATAATCCAACTTCTTTTTAATGTCCCCATGTTTCCCTCCTTATTTTTTAGTATTACAATACATCACCCCTCATGTGATGTGTTTGTACCATATCACGTTATTTTCTTTTTTCAAGGTGGAAAATCAGGATTTTTTCCGTTTTATACGACGCCGGTCGTAACGGTACATTTGCACAGCATTACAGATATTGTGCCAGAAAATATAGAAAAAAGGACCTAACGCCACCGGCACGGACGCAAATTGCAACGCAAGGTAAACGGTAAAGGATGTATTCTTCTGTCCCAACGCCTGACTGCATTCCCGGCTCAAGCGCCGTTTGGAAATTTTGCCGCCAAGGTAAAAATTCAGAATACATTGCACAAGAGATAACATGGCGACACCGATCATCTGCCCGATGGAGGCTTCCCGGTTATCCCGGAAAAACAGAATCACCGATGCACTTAAAACGTAAATCAGAAATGTCCAGAGAGAAAAACTTACCATTTTCAGTTTACCAGCCAACTTTGCGGCTCCCCGGTAAATAAACAATACTACACGGGATGCAGCAAAAGGGAGTACGATTACCGTAAAAAGCGTTTTCATCACATCAAAGAAAAAGTCACTGGTCATATTCCCCGTAACATAAGGAAGCAGAACAATCAACAACAGCGGAATCAAAGTATTGGTAAGGATATAGGAAGATAATACAAATCCGGCTCTGCCATTGAGAAATGTCATGATCACAGAAGCGGCGACGGCTGTCGGTGTGATCCCGGTAAAGAATGCCGCCAACGCATAAACCGGTTCACCAGGAAAAATAAAACGGATCAGAAAGAATGGTATCACGCCCAATAATACGTTCAGGATCAGAATGATCCAATGTTCTTTCCGGAAGGACAGATCTTTCAAACGCAATTTGAGACAAGTCATAAAAATCATCAACATCAACAAATTGCGGATCAATGATTTTGAATCGCCGAGATACGTTACGCCACGGGGAAACAGAAAAGCACAAAGAATGGGAATAAATATCATTGCCGGACGTAATAAAATCCGGATCTGATTGAAAAAATCATTTGTCATACTTGCTGTCTCCTGTGGCTGAACGCGACATATAATATACTGTCATTCCGGAAAAAAGCAAGAAAAAAAAGCGGAACCGCCGGGGTAAACCAACAGTTCCACTTTGAAATCAAAATATTGATTATGATCAATGATATTTCGGCAGGTAATCACCATGTGCTTCGATCAATTCATCACACATTGCAATGATTTTGTCCATGGGCAATTCTGCGGAGGTATGGGGATCCAGCAATGCGGCATGGTAAATGGCATCCCGTTTCAAAGTCAACGCCGCTTCAATCGTCAACAACTGAACGTTGATATTGGTCATGTTCAATGCCGCACATTGCGACGGAATACGTCCGACATAAGTACCTTGGATACCATTGCTGTCCACCAGACACGGCACTTCCACCACGCAATCAGACGGCAGGTTTTCAATAAAACCGTTATTCATAATGTTACCGTTGATTTCTGTCGGGATACCGGTCACGATGGAATTGATGATCTGGGAACCGTATTCGCAGGAAAGTTTATGAGTCATTTTCGGTTCTTTGAGGATTTTTTCATATTCCTTTTTCCATCCGTTGATCTGATTTACGCAACGGCGCGGGTATTCATCAAGAGGAATACCGAATTCTGTAATGAGTTCCGGATATTGACTCTTGATCCAGTAAGGCATGTATTCCGCATTATGTTCGCTGGATTCGGTGACATAGTAACCGAATTTGTTCATGATTTCCAGACGGACCAGGTTGGCACCGCATTTTTCCGGATGTTCCAGATGACCGCGCTGTTTTTTGACCAACGCCAATGCTTTTTTACGCAACATCGGGTAAACATCTTTACCATCTTTTGTGACATTCAAAAGCCACGCCATGTGGTTGATCCCGGCGATTTTGTAACGGTATCCCAAATCACGGGCGTAAATGCCTTTATAATACTGTTCATCATAATCATACATGCCGAATGCGTGGAGCAGAGATTCCATACAGACCTGTACGCTGTGGCAGAGGCCGACCGTTTTGATGTTGGTCCCTTTCAGCATGGCACCGGTCAACATGCACATGGGGTTGGTATAGTTCAAAAACCAGGCATTGGGGCAGACTTCTTCCATATCTTTTGCAAAATCGAGCATGACGGGAATGGTACGCAATGCACGGAAAATACCGCCGATCCCCAATGTATCCGCGATCGTCTGACGCAGTCCATATTTTTTCGGGATTTCAAAGTCGATCACAGTGGACGGCTCATATCCGCCGATCTGAATACAGTTGATCACAAAATCCGCACCTTTCAATGCTTTTTTACGGTTTGCGACACCGTGATAGGTTTTGATTTTTGCACGGCTGTCATTGATACTGGCATTCAAAGTGCCAAGGATTTTTTCAGATTGTTTCAAACGTTCTGCATCGATGTCATACAATGCGATTTCAGAATCTTTCAATGCTTCGCGGCACATACAGTCGCCAATCACATTGCGTGCAAAAACGGTACTTCCGGCACCCATAAAAGTAATTTTCGCCATAACTTGTAACTCCTTAATTTTAGTTTATAAGATGTGATCTATGTTTAATCTACAAGTTTTTTGCGATTTTTCAAATGCAAAAATTACGATTATGTATGATTTTTATGCTATTTTATGGTACTTTTGTGCTATCAAGTAATTTTTCACAAAAATTATTTACCGGATCGATGCATAAGATGTTTCAAAGACCGTTCTTTCCATACACAGGATAACAGCATTTTCAAATATTGCCCGATCACTTTTCCGGAAAGTTTGCTTTCGCCGTGTTGCCGCATGGCAAATACAATGGGATGTTCCAAAATTCCATTGTGACCGGAGATTTTCAACAGCCAGGAAAATTCCAATACGATTTTGAAGCCAGTCGGGTTCAGATGGCGACGAATCACGGTGTATGCACTTCGGCGGATCGCAAAGAAACCGGACATAGGATCCTGCACCGGAATACGGAGCAATATCTGCGCCAACAAAGTTGCAGAACGGCTGGTCAACAAACGGTCAAAACGCCATTTTTCAGTAAAACCACCGTCTTTGATATAGCGGGATCCGATAACCATATTGACATTCTCATTTGCAAATTCGCCAAGAAGTCCGGGTAAATCTTCCACCCGGTGCTGCCCATCGGCATCCATACAACAAAGGATATCGGAATCTGCACAAAGATCAAAGGCATCGACAACACTGGGACTCAACCCGCGCGGGGGCGGATGATTATAGAGCCGGACACGCTTCTCATTTGCAAAATGTTCCAATACCTGCTGTTGAGTTCCATCTCTGGATGCATCATCTGCAACGACAACAGACAGCTGCGGGATATTCAGATCAAGAATATTCCGTATCATATTCACTATATTTCCCGCTTCGTTATAAGTCGGAAGAACAATGGTTATTTTCTGATTCATCATAACGACCTATCCGAAAATAATATATACAATATTTTTTAAATTTCAAATTGGATTTGAAAAATTATTTCCAAACGATTATATTATGCCAATAACGGAAGGAAAATAATACGATGAATAAAAATAAACTCTTACCATTGGGACTTTTAACTGTAATCATTATTACTGCTGCATTCTTTTTTGTAAAAACCAATTATTCCAGAGCAGGTAACGAAACTTCCCGGCTGGCTGTCATACAATCGGTCGTCGACAACGGGACATTTGATATCAGCAAAAGTATTTTTCAAACGCCGGATAAAGCATTGCTCAATGGAAAATATTATGGAGATAAGCCGCCTTTGCTGACGTTTCTTTCTATGGGGGAATATTTTATACTTGCTGAAATATTCGGTATTACATTCAAAGATCATTACAAGTTGACTTTCTTTCTGCTTTATCTGCCTTATTTCCTCATCGGATGTCTGTGTTGTTTCCTTTTTTATATGATATTGAACCGGTATATTGCGGAGACATCATCCCAAAGATACCGGATAACAGCATCGGTTCTGGCATTGGTTTCCACATTGGTCTTTTCTTATTCTGTTACAATGGGAAATCATGTTCCCACGGCGGCATTACTGCTTTGGCTGATCCTGCAAATGGATAATACGGAAAAATCAGATTTTGCGGTCAAAGACTTGTTGTTATGCGGTGTGATCACCGGCTTGATCTTTAATTGTGAATTTGTTACCGGTGGTGCATTTGCCACCGGAGTATTTTTCTTTGTTATTATGGCGAAAGCTGAAAACTGGAACATACGTATCAAACGCGGTATTCTTTATTCCGCCGGTGTTTTATTGCTGATTGCAGTGGAAGGCTTTTTGAATTATATATCTTACGGTTCCCCCCTGCCCCTTTATCTTTTGACTCATAAACCGGATATGGCACAAAAAGATTACTTGTATTATGCCTGGAACGTATTATTCGGCTTTGAAGGATTCTTTTTATATATGCCGGCATGTCTGTTTTTATTCCCCGTATTATGCAACAACTTTCCCGGCAGAAACAGAATATGCAACTGCATACTGGGCAGCACATTGTTTGCAACGGTCATATTTTTGACAGCGACCAGTGATTATGGCGGATTCTGTTATGGATACCGTTTTCTGATTCCGTTTGCACCGGTCATCCTGTTGTATGTATTTCTCTCATTTCAGGCGCAACGGAAAAAGGGTGTATGTTATATTCTTTTCTGTGCCGCGTTGGGTTGGGGTGTGATCACCTCTTATTTCGGAACACAAAATCCGTGGAACAGCGGCTACGAAGGTTCTCTTACGAAAAAAGGGAATTTCAATGAGAAAATCAAAAACGGTTTTCTCGGCAATGTTTATGTCTTTTCTTATGAAAAAATGCCGGATTCCGCATTGACAAAATATTTTATTGAACGGGTTTATGGACCGCAGATCGCATGGCTTTATCTGTATGAAGAACTGTTGAACCGGAATGAGAACAATAAAGTCCCGCAGGCGTATCAATATTTTGTTAAAAATTATTTCCCCGCAACACCCCGGAAATGATTGATTCTTTCCGGTGCTGCGGGGAATATAGATTGGGTGATTATTTGTATTACCGGATCGGCGGATAATAGATCAGCAGATGGGAAATGGCATCATTTTCACCAATGAAGATTTCGCCATCCTTGCCGCCCATCATCACATCCGCACAATGGACAATCCAGGTCTTCGGCATATTGGAACGCATGATCCCTTCATCCGTCACACCGTCTTCCGGCGTATAACGGAACAAGTGGCAGACATCATTATCCAATCCGCTGATACCCCACAGGACGCCATCCCGGTTGTAATGCAATGCACGGATCTGATTTTCATTGACCGGACGTCCCAGGTTTATGATCTTTTCATTGACCACATCCATACGGAACAGTAAGCCATCGGCATACGTTCCACCATAGAACACGCCATCGCCGCAAGGTGTGGCAGTCGTCATTGTGGTGAGATATTCCCGGCCGCAACCGCAAGGAATTTTCATGGATGTTTCATACAAAAAGTTATTGATTGTATCGTATGCAATGATGTGCCCGTGGTGACCGGAGAAATAAATGACCTTTTCATATTCCACCATGACTTGCGGCAGATTCTGTTTTCTGCGGATGAATTCCTTGAAACAGGGAATCACATTCCGTTCGCCGGATGCCGGATCGTAAATAAAAAAGTCACCGGAAGGCCAGGTGATACCATAGAGTTTATCATCCACTGCAATCATACGGTATACGCCCTCACCCGGAGCCATTTCCCCAAGATCGGTAATTTTGGATAATTGTTCTGTCGGTTGCAGATAATATTTTGTAAACTCACCACGGTCCGCATCATTACGGGAGAAATAATAATTCTGATTGATGACCGGATCGTAATGATAAAGATGGCCGCCATTTTTTCCGTAAGTTCCGAAATAGACTTGCCCATCCGCCGTCTGGACGATATTCCGGCAATCCTCCCCATCCTGACCGAATGAAGCAAGCGGCAGAAAATAACGGACATTTGAAAAATAAGCAAACAAGCGCGGGACTGCACCATGGGTAATACCAAAAATCGTTCCGGATCCTTTTTCCTGTAACAATGCACCGATTCTGCCTTCCTGACGGGGGATCAACGGCATCACACCGGACATACCTTCTTCCTGTGCGACAAGGGTTCCTTTGGATAGAAACAGATTGTTATCTTTTGCATTGATATGGTGGTAGTTATCACCGTGTCCGGTAAGCCGGGGCAGATTCGGGGTATCATACTTGCCCATATATGCTTTTTCCGGTGTTTTATCCACACCGTTCTTATTGTATTTGAAAACGGACATTGCATGTGCTGCGGCAAGCCGTTCCCCGCCGAAATACAATGTACCGTCGGATGTTGCACACGCGGATGCCACCAGATTCAGTCCGGGGAAGTTTTCCACTTCGATCCGCCCCAGATTCTGCTGTTCCATTGATTCCGGATCAAGAGAGAAAAGATGGGGTTCAATCCGGCGTTTCCCCTGTGCATTGTAAGCCGCAAAATACAATTTATCATCCGGACCAACGATCAGCATACGGGGGAAGAACCGTTTTTCCGGATAATGGTAATGATCCGGCGTATCATCGCCGAGGATTCCCAGATCCCGCATCGTACCGTAACGACCTTTCAACGGATCATATTCAAAAATGTGATGGGTCAACCAAGTAGTACCATACAATTTTTTACCGTCACGTGACGGCAGCAGATTGAAGATACCCCGTGCGTTCTGAACTGCCCAGAAATCGTCCGGAATCCCGATTGGCAATGTTTCAATCGTTCCTTTATCAGGACGGAAGCGGAGAAAATTCCCCTGACTGTCTGAGGTATAAACACAACCGTCAGCAGGAGAATAGCAGGGACCGAGGTAGTCATGCTGTGCGATTCTGCCATAATCTTTGACTTCTCCGGTATTCAGATTGGCTACACAGAAATGACATTTCAGGAATCCGGTGATATAGACTTCATTCCGTTCCGGATTGTATGTCATCCATCTGGCACCGCCGCCGGGGACAACCACACCGAAATCATCGGTTGATCCGGTTTTCGGATCATAAATGATCAAATGGGATCCAAGGAATTTCCGTTCCGGATCGTTGCAAACATGCCAGTAATGGTAATAATCTTCCCCGACAGGCGGGGCTGTCATGTGTGTCGCCGCAATCAATTTACCTTCCGGTGAAAATGCAATGGATGTATGGATTTTGGAATGAGGATGCCGTTTCACCAGATCTTCTTCACTGTAATTAATGACTTTTGCCAAATCCACAGCAAGAGAAAATTGATCTGTCACCGGATCATAACACATCAATTTTGTGAATGTTCCGGCAAATCCGGTTTCCGCACATAACGCAAAATATACCTTGTCATCCGGAGAGGCGGCAGCGGCATACATGACGTCATGGGAACATTCATTTTCCAAAATACGGATCGTCAAATTTTTCTGATCGACAGGTTTTCCAAGCATTGTCTTATTCCTTTTTTTATTTCCAGACGGAATAGAATTTATTCCAGGAATCCTGGTCCCAGTCGCCGGATTCCGTTTCCGCATGATGCATCCGCGGACAGGCTTTCAAGGCAGCAATCAGTTTATCCCAGGGGATGTTACCGGATCCCGGCGGATTGTGATCGTCATAGGATCCATAATTATCGTGCATGTGGCATGTCACGATATCGTCTTTCATGAAATCAAGAATTTCAAACAGGCTGGTTGCGGAATAACAATTTGCATGTCCGGTATCGAAACACGTGCCGACTTGCGGATGTGCATATTCTTTCACTAATTCAGCCAGATTCCGCAACTCATTCATTGCTTCGCCACCATTTTCCAATGCCAAAGCAATGGATGTTTTTTCGGCAACCGGGAGAAGCGCATCCACACTGCGGCGGATCTGATCCCAGGAATATTCAAAAGAATCGTTTACCCGATATATGCCAAGATGCAGTGTATAGGTTGTAACCCCCATTTCTGCAAGATCATAGAGAAATGCTTTATGATCTTCCATCGAAGCAATACGGCGTGCTTCATCCTCATTTGCCAAATCGAACATTTTCCCCCAGAGGGCATGACATGCCGGTGTTTTCAGACCGGCATCTTTGATCATTGCGGCAACTTTTTTCAAAAATCCTTTATTTTCCTGATCCTTCATATACCAGATCGGGTGTGCAACAATATCGGTAACACCCCAGGAACGGACATCCTGAAGTGTTTTTGCCAGATCTTCATCTGCAACTTTTTTCCATTCAACAAAATGTACAATTTTTTCTTCCAACATGATTTCTTACTCCGTATGTTAATCAGGAATTGATAATTTCCTGTGCTTCTTTCAATACAATTCCCGCCGCATGGATGGAAAACGGATTGGAACGGGGAGTCGTTTCGTATCCGCCGCGTCCATAGTTCCAGGAATTGGGGAAATAACCGGTTCCGCTGCCATTATTCAGAATCGCGATCAACGCGGTTTTGCCGCACAGATATTCCCGGCGGATCAGTAAGCCGGTGGCAACAAACGGTTCACAGGGAACCCCCATGACAGCCCCTGCCCCGAAGTCGAGATAGCTGATCTCAAAATGGAACGATTTCGGATTCGCCGCCAGACTCAACAGATTGGCGGCAAAATATTTCAGAACAACTGGGGATTTCTTGGCAAAATCTTCCGCCGTCAAATTCTTTGCCGTATCCTGATTGAATTCGATATCGGCAAATTTTTCCATGATCTCATGAGCTTCTGCCAATTCTTCGTCGGAAATTTCACGGCCGGGCATATCAAAGCCTTTGCTGCGGCAGGAGAATGTAATCGATGCCGGTTTGAACTTGGGTAAGGCGGAAATCACGGCTTCCGCATAACATTTGCCGATCCGTTCCGCTTCCGCCGGTTCCGTCTGGTCTCCGGCAACGGAAACGTCAAAATGGTTGATGTCACCCGAACAACCGATCAGCGGCATGACCATGGCTCCGGCAGAAAGTTCTTTTTCCACCAGACGGCGTGTCCAGGACGGCCAATCGCCGGAAACATCATTGCCGCCTGTGGTGTCGGCATGATTGCTGATACTCAACAAAACCAATTCTTTACCGGACGATGAACGGAAACGCAGCATGGGAATTTCCGGGTCGATTTCCCCTTCCGGACGGACTATGTCCGGATTCAATTTGCCCGGATTCGTTGCCACTTCACCATTCTTCATCCAGAAACGACGGTTGAAACAGCAGCGGCTTTCCATGACCATGGTCCGTTCCATTGCAGCATCTTCCAGAGATGCAAGAGCTTCTCTACAGGCTTCCAACGTTTTTTCGACCGCAAAGGGCAGATAATCTTCGCAATATCCACCGCGTCCGATACGGACTTCCGGTGCGGTATGACAATGAGTTGCTGTAACAAGCAGTGTCACATCGTCCAAACCATTCTGTTTCAATGCATCTTTCAACATGGCAAACATGGGAGGCGGACAAGTGATCAAATCATACTGAATCAGCAATGCGCGTCCGGTTTCACCTTGAAATGCGGCAACACGGACTTCCAAATCGTCCAGCACCTTTTCCCAGATACGGGTATTGAAGTAGCCGGCAAGCCCCATTTTCATGGGCGGATTGATCGTCCTGCGGGCATAATTAAATTTCAAACTGCACATCAAAATATACCTTTCATATTTTTTATGTATGTTATGGTATTTAATATAATACCATAATTTAATTTTACAAGCCCAGCGTAAAAATACTTGGCAATTTTTTTCTTTTATTCAGACTTGCGGAACGTTTTTTCTGCTTTTACTCCGGACAGTGCATCGGTTACACGCACTTTCCATGTCCCGTTCGGATCATTTTCCGCCATCCGGAATTTCAAGACCGCTTTCCCGTTTTCCGCAAGCAAATTACGCTGCATGTGGAACCGGCAGGAGCCGTCAGGAGCAATGATTTCAACATGGAATACATGTTTACCCGCTTTCCCGAATCCGGTTTTATCCAGTTCCATTTCCACAATCAGGTCTTTTCCACCTTTGACAGCAGTCGGCACCGACAGGTCGATCCCTTTGATCTGATAAGGATAGATCCCCCAGACCATCGCATTACCACGGGGAACGGCAGCGGTAACCGTATTGGTTTTGCCGAGGTATTTTCCAGCCCGGATGTCGTAAAGATGTCCGGTAACCGGGAATTGGAATGTCTGTTCTTTGGCTTCGCTGCTTCTGGATTGATCGTGAAGGACGCCGAAGATGTGCATATCGCCATCGGCAAAATGCATGGCTTCCCGTCCAAAAATCTGTTCAACGCCTTTGGTTTGGATCAACGGTTTGCAATTTGCTTTTTTCAGCAATGCCATGATTTGTTTCCGCTGGGCAACATCTTTACGAGTGAAAAGTTTGTTGAGAACGACAACATTTTTCTCTCCGGCAAACGGAGCTTGCTTGCGTTTTCTGCCGAGCAGATCATATTCCCCGGGAGTAAAGTCTGCAATGACCATACCGCCATTTTTCAGGAATGTGCGTACCGCAGCAACTTCTTCATCACCCATAGAGATCACGCCGGGCATAAAGAGGACTTTCCGTTCCTTCAATTTGCCATTGATGATCTGTTCCGGCGCAAGATATTCATACTGATAAAGCAGTTCTTCTGTCATGTACTGCAAATTATGACGGCTTGTCATCTTTTTCGACAATGGACTGTTTGTGTGCGTTTCGCTGTTGTTCCGTTCTTTGCCCAACGCATAAGCAAGCAGTAAACTGTCATGAGAATAATAAATGGCAATATCGTTCTTCACCCAGTTATAAGCAAGAAATACTTTGCCGAGACCATTCTGCAGATTGGAACTTTCCAAACTGTCTTTCATATTCTGTGCATCCCGATTGAATGCGCCGGTATAGTCCAGAATATTCAACCATGCACCGCCGCCCCCGGCACCAATGGAGGCATATGTTGCGAACCAGGTAAAACCACCATACCGATGCAGAGCAAACCACCAGGGTTGATAGAAGGCTTTTGCGCGGTCGAAGAAATATCCGGTATATCCCCACACTCTCATATCCGGACGGAAGGAGCGATAAAATTCATCAAACGAGGCACGTGGGGAATCACTCTGAAAGACCATTGATGTGTATTCCTGGGAGAAATTCAATCCGGCTTTTGTGAGAAGTTTCCAGTAATCGTTGCCATTGAGCGCAGTCTGACCGAAACTGTTGCAAAGGGAAAGATTGGAATTGGGGTCGCCCTTTTTGGAATTGTCGGCAACGATCCGGATCGCTTCCACCCAGCGGTCCACGTTGAAATTACGCCATTCCATAAATTCGCCATACCGACCGGCTTTTCTGGCATCGTCGATCCGTCCCGGTTTCAAATCTTTGAAAGATTGATAGGAGGTTCCCATCTGCTGATTGAAATTGGCAATGGTTTTGTATTTGTTTTCCATGCGTTCCCGGTAAACGGCAAGGTTCTGCGGATGTTCGTCAAATTCCAGACTGCTGTTGTGATTGGTCAATCCCGGTTCGTCGCAGATATGATCATGAACCACCCCCAGATAACGAAGTTTTTTCGCATCCTGATATGCCGCTTTTGCAATATAGGCACGGCTTTCTTTTGTATTGAATTGACGCTGACGGATATTGCTGCTTCCTGCCTGACGATACCCATGGAATGTAGAGGAACAACGCCAGGAAGCACCGGTTGTCATGCCAGTCTTTAAGCCTGCCATTCCCAGAAACGGCATCAGATAACTGCGGAAACCGATTTTTTCCAATTGACGGTCAGATGCTAAACGGAACCCTTCCGGCAGATCACCCCCGAAATTCCAGATACTCGGTGTAAAATCATCCAATACCCGTTTTTTGTCCCGATCCTGTGCTACAACAGGGATTCGTGCGGCATCGACTGTTTTCCCGTTCACCTTCAAATATACGGTGACGGCACTGTAATTGGTGTAAAGAGATTCCAGCGGAATTGCCAGTTTTGCATTGGCGGAACCATTGACTTTTCCACGCTGAAGAATACGGCCGGAGAAATCTTCCAGTGTCCATTCCAGCATCATACCGGGTTTGAAATCCCGGATCGAGACAGACAGATCCGCCTTATCATTGCCCTTATAATACAATTTATTATCTTTGAGATCGGCAAGAAGCGGACCGTTTTTCCGGAATGTCTGTGTCGAATAAGCAATCGTCTTACCCGCCTTATCAAGAACCCATACCGTCAGGACATGATCACCGTTAAACGCCGGATCTTTCATTTTGATCGCAGCCTGATTCTTGCGGATAACGCCTGACCCCTGCTCTACGATCTTACCCAGTTTATCCATGACATTCCAGCGCAATGCCGTATTGTCATCCACTGCCGCAGTTTCCACAACGGCATTGGTACAATTCGTGACTTTGATATTCCGGATGATGCGGTTTTCTTTTCCGGCGGCATAGACCATCAACCGTGCAAGCCAGGCTTTATTGAAGTCTGACCAGGGAAAAGTTTCCGCAGCACCGGCGTTATGATCCTGATCGATCAGAAACATGGCATTACGGCTGGCAGTTTGCGCGGTCAACACATATCCTTTGCCGAATTTACCTTCTTTCATATTATCCAACGGGTTATGGGAATAATTCCGGAAAGCGGCAGGTTTCTTGAAGAATGCAAGAGGCAATGCCTGTTTGAGATAATGGGTATCCGCCAGTTTCTTCATTCCGGCATTTTTGACCAATGCCGAAAGATTACCGTAAGGGGCAGGCAGATTGATCCACAGACTGGTTCCGTTTTTTACACATGCTTCCAATTGTTTTGCCAATTCTTTGCCGATATTGGTCACGGCATCTTTATAGCCTCCGATCATGATCAGGTCATACGTCTTATCTTTCAAACGTTGAAAAATGGCTTTCGGGTCATCATCCGTGTAATAAACATCTGTATTGGTTGCCGTTGTTGTGAGGCAATCCCGCTGAACATTCAAACCGTTCATGATTTCCCACGGATCGTTCAATGCCAGAAGATTTTTTCTGCCGATCACAAGGATCCGGATCGGTTTTGCAACTTTACCGTAGGGGTTTTCGGTAAGTTTGATCGCTGTTCCGGAAACCACATTCTTTACCCCGGCACGTCCGATTTTACGGATCTCAAAGGAAGAAATATCTCCTTTGAACAGGCTGACATTTTCCAATTCAACTCCGCTTTCTTTGTTTTTTGATCCGATCCGATAGAATGCAATACCGGTCACATTGGGGCGCGGCACAAATTTTATGTAATATTCCTGAAATTCTTCTGTCAGAGGAATACTCCAGGAAATCGGACCGCCTTCTTTGATTTTACCTTCGGAATTACGATAAAACTGAAGCAAACGCAACGTTCCTTCCTTGCCATAACGGCGGGCACGGACACGGATCGTATATTTCTCTCCGGGAGTCACGCGTCCGGCAATCCCAACGGTGTAAAAATGATATGCGTTTCCTGTTGCACGGATGATCCACTCATTGGACATCGCCATCGTTTCCATTCGTTGGATATCCGGATTTTTGAATGTACGTGTGGGGAAATCAAATCTGGGGTCCGGAATCAGATTGACTTTGATATTATCGGAATGTGCGGCGACGCTTTTTGCTTTTCCACTCTTTGCCGTCATTTCCGCAACCGGCCACATATCCGGCAAATGATAATTGACCAAACCGTTTTGAAGCACCATAAAGGAACTCTGCTGTGCTTTTCCTTTTGGCATATCCTGATTGTAACGGCATACATTAAAACGGATCTTCTGCTCTTCCGGCTTCCATTTCAAGGTGGAAAGCGGAATCGTCAGATTTGCCATCCAACGGTAGCGTTTTTTTTCTGTGAATACCCAGTGTTTCATGACAAGGGGCATTTTGTTTTTGCCGATGGCACGGTAAAGTCCGCCATTTTCAGAAACGGCAATTTGGAAATATTCCTGCGCACCATCCGCCATCAGAAACAGTTCAAAATTGTTGTCACCCCAGAGACTGGCATCCGGATTACGCGGTGCCCGGAATGGCGGATGATAATTGGCAATCATGGAAACATACAGATTGTTTTCATCATAAAGCATTTGTGCCTTTGTGGGGGAGAATTCCACAATTGCATTTTTGGGATTCACCAATCCAGTCACAGTATCGGCATTTTTCCAGACAGCTTCGATCCGTTTCCCATTGGAATAAAACGGAACGCGATTCACTTTCCGGATCTGGATGACCTCTGCCGCAAAACTGCATTGTACAAGCACAGTTAATGCCGCAAAAAACAACATTTTTAAACTGAGTTTCATTTTTTATGTGTTACCTTCTTGTTATATGAAAATGTCAATACCAGATTGAGGCACCGGCGCGCTCAAGAGACCAATCGCTGACACGTCCGACTTTCCAGTTATCCTGTTTACGCAACCCCAAATTGGCCCAGAAAGCGGCCTCCGGCATCTTATACCAGCCTTTAGCCTGCCGGATATCGCCGGAAAGTGTGCAGAAGTTCATCTGTTTATTGTGACGGAATGCGGTATATCCGTCACCAGATGCCGGGTTGTAAAGACATGTCCACGTTTGATTCCAGCCGTAAACAAAACATCCTCGTCCGTCAGCTGACGTACAGTCCCCGGCATCACTCCAGTAGAAACACTTGGATGGACTGGGTGCAAGACATTCACCTTTTGCATTTTTATTGTTGGGCTTTCCGAATTCGTTCAAATTCCGGGGGAGATACGAATTATTGCCGCTGATATGGGAAATACAGCGCAGCTTGAAATTCGAATCGGACCCCAGTGAACTTTTATAGAACCAGGTATTATCTTTCACCGCCGCACAACCAAACGTATGCCGCATGATTTTGCGTCCATTTGGCGAACCTGCATCAGAATTACTTTTGAGCCCGATATATTGTCCGATCCCGTATACTACATCATACATGTATGTATATTGTGTATAATTCCCGGGGAACCAGCCATTACAGTCGTTCACATACATGAAACTTGCAAGATATAAATTTTTGATTCTGCTTTTACAATCAGCGGATGCACCGGCACCTTTTACTGAACTGAGCGCGGGCAGCAGCATCCCCGCAAGAATGGCAATTATCGCAATTACTACGAATGAAACTTGTTAAATTAGGGTTTTGGTGC
>JAFVSW010000274.1 GCA_017503545.1 Lentisphaeria bacterium
CATTTCTCGCATTTGTGGTGTACATTGTAACATGGTGTTTTCCTTTCTATTTTAAGTTGTGGATAACTATAAAATAATGCGAAAACACCAGCTTTTCAAGTCTTTTTTTGACTTTATAGGACAAATGCCCTAATCGTAAATCAGCAAATCGTAATTGGAAAATTTTCGGGAATGAATTTTTATCCGTTGCAAAACAGAAAAAACGGCATAGTTTCACCTTGATCGAACTGTTGGTTGTGATTGCGATTATCGCCATTCTGGCTGCCATGCTGTTGCCGGCACTTGGAAAAGTAAAGGATATCGCAAAACGCTCCACCTGCGTTTCCAATATCAAACAGAATTTGATCTCATTTTCACAATATACTCAAATCAGCAACGGCTATCTGATGCCGGCGTTTCTTGGAGGATTAAGCAATGAGGTCATCAAACCGACGGAAGTATTACAGTCCATTGGTTTATTCAAAGGCAGAGTCAGCCTGGGAATGAAATTAAACCGGGCAGGTAATTTAGATATCAGAACCTGGTATTGTCCGGCACAGGCAATCGTCCCGGATCAGCTCTCCATTGGGGTCAATGAACAACTTTGGAGTTATATCAAACTTGATCCCGCCAGCACACGCAAAGGCAGAAAAGAAACAAAAGTCAAACATCCCTCATTACTTCTTTATACGGCGGATATGGCACTGAATTATCAGGACGAAACAACAAGACACTCCAACGCAACAAAAATCTACTCTGCACATATGCCGGATGCGAATGGTGCGGTCTCTTACCGGCATAATAAACAAGCGACTTTCGGTTATGTCGATCTGCATGTAGGCTTTCAAAAGGAACGTTTTGATACCGTCATGAATGCCCACCCATGGAGTTGGAGAAACTGTTATCCGAACTGGAATGATTGATTTTCCCGCGGGAGGGGGGGGAAATAAGACAGAAATGTTTTATAAAAGCAGAAAAAAATCCTATATTTTTCAAAAAAAGTGTTTATCGGGATTTGCAAAAGAATTGTTGGCGGATTATATTGTAGCAGATTGTAGCAGTTTTTCAATAGTACCACAATTATTTCAGGAGATTCAGAATGTTGAAAAGAAAAGAAAAAGCTCTGAAACAGTCCGCTGGCAAATTAAAATTCAGAGCATATTCTACCATCAATTATCATAATACGCAGGCAAAAAACGGTTTTACCCTGATTGAACTGCTGGTTGTGATCGCCATCATTGCAATTCTCGCTGCCATGCTGTTGCCCGCTTTGGGAAAAACACAGGAATCGTTCCGGAAAACAAGTTGCATCAGCAACCAGAAACAAGTCCTGATGTCGGCAAACTTATACCGCAATGACTACAACGATTTTGTCCCTCCCTGGTCTGCGCCAGACAGCAAAAAGTGGAGTCAACTTCTTTACCCGTATGCAAAAGCGGATTTAATTTTCCGCTGTCCCACCCATCCCGCGTGCAAACAGGTCCCGCCGGGAAAAAGCGATGTACACCAGGCAAGCATGTCCATCGGGATCAACGGTGGAGAAGGAGTGACATTCTTTAATACGTACCGGAAAGTTTCTTCCATCAAGAATTATAACACATTGTGCTATATTGGAGACAGTGCAGGCGGAATGAACTCCCGCGTGATCAATAGCAACGGTGGACAATATGTGGCAAATCTGATTTGTCTCGGAGACAGAGACATGAACCTTCATGCCTCCTCCACCTCCTGCACACACTTTGTCGCACGCCATAATAAAATGGTCAATCTGGGATATCTCCCCGGTCATGTAACCAGTCATCCGTATAACGTCATCAGCCAGTGGTTTGCGACGGCTGACCTGAAAAAACGTTATTTCCGGGTTATGAAATAAATATAAATCAGGAAAACAAAATATGCCAACTTATACTGCAATCAAAAACGGATTTCCTCTGGAATTTCTCACTTTCGGAAGAAATGAAATGTCCATTATATTGGAGAGTAACGGGGGTATCGACTGTTTTCAGCTTCTGGATTATGAAACATTCGGCACAAAGACTTATTATGAACGGGGGCGGATGCACGTTTTCTCCCGATCTGCCGGATCCAGTATGGGCAGGACATTGTATGGGCCGGGCGTCCGTTTTCTCTCTCAAGTCGATGGCAGAGCATACATCCTGCGTCCGTTGAACGGAAGTCATTTACCATACGGGGTGCGGGCAACACAGCAGGAAGATGGACTGGATGCCAGTTATTCCATGCGGATCGGCGACAATGCTGTTGCCTTTGAATTCGGTTGCAAAAATGATCTGCGGGAAGAATTTATGGTCATGGTCAGCAAACTCCATTTTGCCGATCAGGAAATCCCATCGGCGAAAAATCAATATGCTTGCACCAATGGCGAATGGGGCATCCACTGGTTGCCCGCGAAATACCGGGAGCCGGATTTTGACCCGATGCTCCCCTTCCCCGATGATTATACAATGCAGTTGAAATGGGATCGATTCTATTTCAAAGATCATGCCCTGATCTTTTCCGGCACACTGTTTTTCCGCTATGGCAGCCACCCGCTGTATGTCGTAATGAAAAGTAATGCTCCTCTGGAACTCCGGGAGAAAAAAGAACAATGGAATCTTGTTACACCATGGGATGAAAGCGGCAAAGTCCGTTTTGCCATTGCATACGGCAGAAGCGAAACAGAAGCATTCCGTTATGCAGAAGATGCAATAACGCTTTATGCAGAACGGGAAGCGGCGGACGACCGGGCAAATGAAGCGTATCAGACCCGGGCACCGGAATGTAAAATCAAGGATCTTCCCGTTGCAGAACACTTCATCAACATTGTCCCGCTTCATCAGGATGCTTTGCTGTTGGGAGAAAATGAAAAAGAAGCAGCCATCCGGGCATCCACACATAAGTTCGGATATTTTGCCCTGTGGGATCACATTTACCCCATTCGCGACTTCCTTATGGCAGGCCGTTTTGATGTTGCCAAAAAACTGATCGTATATCTGCTTGATTATCCTCATATCCGGATGGCATTGTGGTCAACGCTGCAACTGATTATCACGATGAATGAATATCAGGCATACCACAGAGATCCGGAATTTCTGAAACAGGCATGGGCAACATTCAAAGATTGGTTTGATTTTGCCTGCACGCTGACGGAACCCGATACGGGACTGGTCAAATACTCCTTGAGTATGGGTTGCGATAATCCGGCGGAATTAGGCGGAGCAGAATTGTTCACCGCATCCGACATAAACGGATGGTGGTATAATACATGCCGTATCATGGAAAACTTCGGGTATGAAATGGAGGATCCGGCAACCACAGAACAGGCAGCGGCGATTGCGGCAAAAATGGAAAAACATTTTCTGGAAAAATTCTATGATCCGGAAGCAGGTTATCTGGCAGCGATCCCCCTTGGCGAACAAAACATTTTCCACAATTCAGCGACCGAAGCGATCGAATATCCTTACAGCCGGAAACTGTTGCGGAATGTCATCAAGCCCATAGCAGATTATCAGGCGAAACAGCTGTATCATCCGCTGGGACATCTGGCGATTTCCTGGGATGGCAATGTAAATTGTGAAATGTGGCGTTATGTCCGTATGAATCAGCACGTTGGACATGAGTGTAAAGTAGCGCGTTATGCCGGTGATGCCGCAGAAGCAAAACGGGTCATAAACGGTTATCTGGATTATTACAAACGCACCTTGAATGCGGTTGAAACATTCAACTATTTCGGATGCGAAGGCAACGTTCATGAATTGGCAGACTGGCAGGCATTTTCCGCCACCGCCGCACAACATGGTATTTTCCAGGGCGTCTGCGGACTCTTCTGGCATCAGGGCGGACTCTGTTATACTCCGGCAAAGGATTCCGGAAAAATCGAAATCAAACGTTTCCACATCAAAGATGCGGTTTTCGATATTGAAATCAATGGTTCCGGTGCGTATACATCGGCAATCGAACTGAACGGGACGGTTTTGGAAGGAACCATGCAGATTCCAGCAGAATTAATCCGGAAGGAAAATACACTGAAAATCACAAGATCGAATATTCCTTTTACCCGCCCGGTTCTGCTGTATGCGCTGGATCTTGAAATCAATCATGTCCGGTCCGCAGCAAATACGCTTTCCTTTACAATTTGCAAAACGATCCATACGGATATTCAATTCTGCGTCCCCGGTCCGGTACAGAAACTCACTTGTGATGGCAAAGATTTGGAATTTGAATATAATGCGGCAGATCACACCGTACTTTTCAGCGGAGTGATCCCCACCGGTAGGATCATAGAACTTGTTACAGAATAATCAAATCATATAGGAGATAAAAAACATGAAAAAAAGAAGTCTGATTTTCAGTCTTTGCGCCGTTTCTTTTGCATTGTTCGCAAAAGATCCGCAATTCACAATCCCAAAAATCAAAAAAGCACCCGTAATCGATGGGCAGATGCTCCCCGGCGAGTGGCAAAATGCCAACGCCATGACCATGTTCGGCTGCTACAACACACGCGGGTTGTTCAATCTGGAACAGCCGATGTTCTATACGGCATGGGATGATAAATATATTTATGTTGCCATGGATTGCCGCGAAAGTACCGGTAACCGGATCGCCGCTGCAACCGTCCGTAACGACTTTGCATCCGTTGTGGGTGATGACTCCGTGGAACTGATGTTTGCCGCCGGAACCGGTAAAAAAATTCTGGATCCGGACTTCCATACTTACTACATTGCATTGAACTATCTGGGAGCGGTGTGGGATGCCATGTTCAAACCGCAGCGGAATGAGTGTCACAACACCTGGCAGAGCGGGATCGAAGTCAAATCCTCTGTCAGCGGAACACGCTGGGTCATGGAATGTCGCGTTCCCATCAAAAGCGTGACCCTGGATCCGGTCAAAGCGGGTACAAAATGGCGTGCCAACCTCTGCCGTACCTTCTACCGTTATGTCTGGGTTGCCCTGAACCCTGCCGGGGCATTGAATGATGCCCGTATCGGTGCAGATATGACATTCGGCGATGAAAAAACACCGATCGTCCGCATGAGTTCCATCAACGAACTGTTTGCAGGCGGTTCCCTGATCGAACTGGAAATGTACAATCCGTCTGACAAACCAGTGACACTGACCGCCTCTCTTACCGGGGAATGTCGGGAAGCAGAAGGCTCCAAAGAATTCCGCAAACTCAATTATACCAGCAAGATCAAACTGAAACCGGGCGAACGGAAACAGGGGATCATGCTTGGTTCAAAAAGCCGTATGTCCTGGTCCAATGAAATCCTCTTTTCTGTCAAAGATGATAAAGGCAATACCGTTCTGGAAATCCCGCGCAAAGTTGCACTCCCGGCACTGCGTTTGAAACGGCAGATTGCCCCGGATACTCCTTCCGTTCTGGTCGATACCGTTTATTATCATTCCAAAGACCGTCTGGATATCCGTTTCAACATCAAGAACTGGCTGGAACGCAGCGGCGTGGATAAAGGTACGTTCCAGGCAGAAATCAACATTACCGAAAAGAAAAACAAAATCAAACCGGTCAAAGTGATCTTTGATCAATTCAACACCGGCAAAGCCACCTGGTCCATTCCCACTAAAAATCTGCCTGAAGGCGATTATGATATTCTGATCGATATCACCTCCAAAGGCAAAAGCGTACAGAAGGAAAATGATTGGTTTGAAAAACGCAATTATGCCTGGGTAAACAAACCCGTCCTCCCGCCGGATGTGGTTCCCGCGCCTTATGAACCGCTGAAAGCAAAAGGCAATATTTTGACTCTCTGGGGTCGTGAATACCGTTTTGCCCCCAATGGTTTCCCGGTTGACCTGATCACGCAGAAAAAAGATTACGTCATCGGCGACCCGGTTCTTTCTCTGACACGTAACGGAAAAGAGTTCCCGCTGGAAGTTTCCTCTCCGTTCAAATTCACAGAAGTAACACCCCGCAAAGTCACCGGTAAAGCCACATTGAAAGGCGGCGGTTTGACATTTGATGTGATTTCTGAAACAGAATACGACGGATTTATTCTCTATAAAGTCGTCTGTAAATCCGGCTGGTTCTCCAAAGATCTGGATCGCCTCCGTTTGAAAATGCCTCTCGATGGCAGTTATATCCGCTTCCTCTCCGCCAGCGGCGATACCACCGGGGTCAGTATCCCGGGCAAAGTCATTCCCGCCGGTGACGGCAGAATTTATGACAGTATGACCGATACCCGCAGTGTGGTCATGACACCGTCTTTCGCCACCATGCTGTGGCTTGCCGACCACGATATTTCTTTCTGCTATGCAGCGGATACCGATAAAGATTGGATTCTGCACAATGATAAACCGGCAGTGGAAGTCTACCGGAAAGGCAAAAATGTCGATCTCTACCTCAATCTGGTAGACAAACCGGCAAAACTGGAAAAAGTCCACACCATGGAATTTGCCTTCCAGACCGGTCCGACAAAACCCCGTCCGGCAAACTGGCGTGAATTTCAGGATGTGACCAACAATCCGGTTGGCGCACCCGGCACACCGAAATACCGTAAACAAATCGGCGGTGACGGTTTCACCACCCACGGCGGAACCCATTCTCTCCACCCCGGGACAACACCGGAATTGCGCAAAAAATCCAAAGAAAAAATTGAAAAAATCGAAAAAACTGCCAAACCGGGTCAAGTCCATGTCGTCGGTTATCAGTATTGGGGCTACACGGTAAAAGGTTTCCCGGAAGTCCGTGTATTCCGCAGCGAATGGGGGATCAGTGCCAATGCCTGGAAGGGCGGTAGTTTTGACTCTCATAAATGGGGACTCAAAACATACGGTGCGAACCGTGATAACTACTATTACATTCATGCACCGAAATACAGTCCCAGTTATATCGACTTCCTCACTCACGCATACGATGGCGTTCTTGCCACAACCAATCTGTATGGATTCTATGATGATGTGGGATACCCGCACCCGGTTTACAATCCGGAATTCGGCTACGGCTATATCAAAGACGGACTGGAACATTATTCCTCCGGTATCTGGCTGTACCGTAAACGCTGGAAAGCGGCGGCAGAAGTCAATGCAAAACACAACCGTCTGAATCTGTTGGGCGACACACAGCATCTCCACTCCCATTTCATGCCCGCCTACAACTTCATCGGCGTATTCGCTCCCTGCGAACAGGGTTATTACAACCCCTTCCCGGAAAAAGATGCCTATGAATTCTACGGTTCCATGGAACATTATGCTGCCATGAACCCGGCAAAACAGACCGGGCAGATCCCCATTATCGGGCTGTCTTCCTCCAACAAAGATTTTGCAAAATTCGCCCAGGATACAAGAGTCATGTTCATGCTTACTGCCATGAATGACCACTCACTCGGCAGCTTCGGCCGTCGCGAACAATGGACAATCGACCGTTTGAGTGCGGCGCGCGCCCTGTTCCGTCAATGGGAAAAAGATGTAAAATTCGTTGGATACTGGGAAAAAGCAAACCTCTGCAAAGTCTCTGATCCGAAAGTCTATGTATCCGCATACACCAGAAAAGGTCAGGCTCTCTGGATGTTCGGCAATACCGGCAGCAAAACAACAACCTTCAAAGTCACACCCGACTTTGCAAAACTGGGAATCAAGGCATCCGAATGTGTTCTGATCGATGCAGAAACACAGAAAGTCATTCCCTTCAACGGCAAAGAATTCACTCTCACGTTGAAGAAACATGATATCGCCATGGTCCTCGCCGGTAAAAAAGGTGTATTCAAACTCCACAAACGTCTTGACTGGGATAAATTCCTGGGCAAAGAAAAGAATTTGAAATACAAAACTTATATGCCGGAAACCGGTGCAAACGGATTCGGAACCATTGCAGGCCGCAACTATGTCTTCGGGCATACCGGCGGTTATATGCAGGCAGGTACCGCATTGCCCGCCGGAACAAAAGAAGTTTCCGCACTTCTCAGCTCCCGTACCTTTGCCGGACTGGTATTTGACAACAATGTCATGATCAGTGCCCAGCGTAATTTTAACGGCGGCATGATCTACACTCTGGCAAACGGCAAAAACGCTTACGGCAAAACAAAATTCCAAACAAAAGCGGAAGCCGGCTGGTTCCCCTACCTGTTCACTGCAATCAAATACGTGCTGACTCCGGAAACCATCACCGTTTATGTTTCCGATGATGCAAAAACATGGAAACGGGATATGGTCATCAAACGGGATGCAAAAACATCCGGTGCCCCGAAAGAACTGCGGCTCGGTTTCGGACACAAGGGAAAATATCCGCTTCTGCAGAATCTGCAGAAATATTATTCTCCCAATCCGCGTTACCCCACCGTTCATATCTTCAGCAATGTCAATATCAAATGACAAAAGGAGATAATATCACATGAAAAAGTTTACATTATTTGCCGGATTATTGACTGCGGCGTGCGCCCTGTACGGCTCATTTGAAGTCAAAGAAGGCACTCTCACCGTGAAATCAAAGGATATGACCCTTGAAACACGGGACGGTATGATTCAATCTTTACGGATGGCAAACGGGGAACAATTCTGCAAAGAAAGTTCTGCATTCCCGGATGCTCCATTCCGTCGGTCTCTCTTTCCCGAGGGACCGGAAGGCAAACTGATCAGGAAAAATGCAAAGGAAGCACGCTGGCTGTATGAACTGGACGATAATGTAAAATTGTTCTATGATTTCAAAATCGATGGCGGAGATATTCTGGTCCGTATCGGGGTAGATAACCTCGATATGAGTAAGAATAACAATCATCTGGATCTGCATGTATTGTTCATGACTCCCGAAGCCGTCATCACGGGGATCGGCAGCAAAACATTACGGAAAGATCCGGATCGGAATGAAAATCTTTACTGGACCGGATCCGCATTCCATTTTCCACGCGTCCTGATGGCGGAAGGAAAAAAGAACCTGATCATGTTCCATAACGAATCGTCACTCCCGTATCATAACATCCTCTTTTTCCATACGCCGGACTCCGATCATGTAGTCTTGCGCGGGATGATGGCGGATACATTCAAGCTGGCGGGGATGAATAAAATCCACAAGAAAAGTTATCTGACCGGATACTGGCGCATCTCCCGGCACAACAACTGGCTGGAAGCCGCAAAAGCCTGGCAGAAAGGTTTTGAAAAACGGACCGGCGCAACGCCGCTGTGGAAAAACAAATCAAAATATATCCGCAATATCCATGCCATTTTCACTGGTACACCGAATGAAGGATGGAAAGAAAATCCCGACGAATATTACAAGAAAATGGCAGCGGAATACGATCCGGCATCCATCATTCTGTTCTATTGGAATGCCGGCAGTCTCGTGACATTGTGTGATCACACTTACACCTTGAAACCATACCCGTCTGACAATGCCGTCAAAGCATTGAAGAAACATGGCTTCAACTGGATGGCATTCCATGGGTATACCCTGGTTTGCAACGAAGATGCAATCGCCGCCCGTCATGCCCCTTATATCAAGGCAAAAAAAATGCCCCCGAACTATAAGTTCTCCCCGGATTATCAGGGCAAGCCGGAAGATTTCTACAAGAATATGGCTCCTTATCTTTCCCGCCGCAGTGCGCCCTACGGGATGCTCAACCCCGCGGCAAAATATGTGGAAGATTATCTGGTGCAGAATATCGGCAATTACGCAAAATATCATAAAATCCCCGGATTTTATATGGATATCACCGGGCACCTGTCCCTCGCCGTCAAACCCGATAAACGGGTATTTGAAGGAAAAACCTATATTGACGGCGATGTAAACGTTTTCCACCGTTTGAGAGAAAAGAATCCCGATCTGCTCATGATGACCGAATATTGCGGCGAATGGATTATTCCTTACATTTTCTATTGCTGGGAAGGCGATCTTATCCTGCGGCATAAAGATGTCCGGATCAATCATCCGCTCCGCGGCGCATTGTACGGCACTTACATCTGGACACGGGAAAATACCCGCTTGCTTGATGATCCGGTTTTGAATGCTTACTATGCCACTCTGCCGGAAATCACAAACGATTTCGGTTCCGCTCAATTGAGTTGGGCAATGAATTCCACATGGATGAATGAACGGGCGAAACTCTTTATCCGGGAAAAATTATTCAACGCTCTCCCGGATCAGTGGGATGACGATGCAATCGCCTATTACCGGTCCGCCAAAAACGGATTCTTCCAATTCCGGAAAATGCCTTTCGGTTATGCGTTTACCGATGCAAAGAAAAATGTTCTGCTGGGTATCTACGAAAAACAGACGAAAGGTCTGCCCGGCAAAATCATTTCCGATTGGTGTGCCTATGACAAAAACGGTGCTGCCATCGGGTTGAATCCAAAGCACGCATACCGCTTCCATTCCAAAGCGGAAAAAATAAATTTCAATGTCACAGAATTGACGCCCGGCTGTTATTTTGAATTCGTCCGTCATATCAACAATAACGTAAGAACAATGTTCCGCATCAATTCCGCATCAAAGAAAAATGCAGATTTCACGGTTTCATTCAAAAAACAACCGATCCGCGTTTATCTCAATGGCATCGAACAGAACATCAGCGGCAAGGAATGGAAAGTCGCCGCTGCCGCCCTGCCCGCCAATGTGCAGCTTGTGTTTGAAGAACCGAAATCTCATACCGCAGCAACGCTCCCGAAAAGCTGGGGTTGGATCAAGTACGGTTATACCGGAGAAAATGGACTCCATATCTCCCACGGTTATCGGTCATATGCAGAAAATATCACCGGTCATGCAGGAAAATTCAAATTTGCCGGGAAAGTAAAAGATACTCTGCACGTGGGATCCGGTAAATTCCGCCGTTATGTGGAAAAAGTGGTCGATGTTCCTGCCAATGTAAAAACCCTGACCTTCTCGGTTGCATTGGACAGCCAAAAGAAAAAGAAGAATATATCTTATGCCAGCGTACTCAAAATCTACGCAAACGGCAAAGAAATCTTCCATAAAACCATTCCAAGCAATAGTAAGGCTTGGCAGGATTTCCAAACCGGCATTGCTGAATTTGCAGGCAAAAAAGTCATTTTCCACATCGAATTCGGTTATGAAAAACCGGAAGATGTCAAAGCCAGCGTACAAAATCATGTTATTCACATCGGAGATTTGAATTTAAAATGAAAATCAAAACTGTTATTACCGCCGCCGCTATATCCCTCCTGACCTTCGCCGGAACACTTTACGGAGCCGCTGTTGACCGTAAGGATATTATGGAGAAAAAACAATGGGATATTAAAGGATCCTGTACTTTCGGAGATAAACTCTTCCGGACAAAAGGCAAAGTTTATATGGTCTCGAAAGAGATTTATCCGGTGAATACGCGGCAGATCTGGCTGTTGCGCGGTGCCATCCGTTCCAAAAGCAAAACACCGGGCAAAATCCGGGTCGGCTTCCGCCCGCTCAATGCAAAAGAAAAAGCATACACAAAAGATATCTGGTGCTGCGATTTTGTCAAAGCCTCAAAACGTTGGAAAGATGTTGGCGGCGGGATTTCTCTGGTAGATAAAGCAGAGAACGAAAATATCACGGCACAATGGGATAAAAATGTAAAATACACCAAAGTCGTAATCGAAGCGGAAGGCGAGATGGAAGTCATCGAATTTGCGCTTGAAATTTTGGAAGAATAAATCCAAAACCACTTGAAATATCAGAAAATAATGCTATCTTTTTCCATACTTTTTCCAAAAGGAAAAAAGAGAAAGCAAGAATAATGGAGAAATGTAAATGTCTAGAATTGCAGAAATTCATGAAAATCGGCATCTGGCTCTGACTCCGCCCGTTATCGGCGCAATCCCGGATGAGATGAAAAGAGAAACTCGCCCCTATCAGGGTATCCCAGGTATCGAAGCCGGACCCGATGGCTCTCTCTATGCCACATGGTATGCCGGAGGAAAAGGTGAAGGACCGGATAACTATGTTGTCCTTTCCGTCAGCCGCGATAATGGCAATACCTGGAAAGAAATCCAATGCGTCTCCCATGAAGGTCTGGTAAGATGCTATGACCCGACTCTCTGGTTTGACCCGCAGGGACGTCTCTGGTGGTTCTGGGCTCAAACATATTCTCCCGTGATTTGGGAAATTTTCGACGGCAAATGCGGTGTCTGGTGTGCCTGTTGCGAAGATCCGACGGTCGATATGCCGGTCTGGTCTGCCCCACGCAGAATCGCCGAAGGGATCATGATGAATAAACCCACCGTCGCTCAAAACGGCGATTGGCTTCTCCCCACAGCAATCTGGAATTGCTCACCCGAATATGTCACGGACGAAGAAAAGCCGTACACATTCTCCAGTGTCACCATCAGCCGCGATAATGGAAAAACATTCGAATTCCTCGGAAAAGCCGATGTACCACAGCGGTCTTTCGATGAACATTGCATCATTGAACGCAAAGACGGTTCCCTCTGGATGCTCGTCCGTTGCTATTACGGAATCGGCGAAAGTTTTTCCACCGATGGCGGCAAAACCTGGACCCCCGGCGCCCCCTCCGTACTTGCCGGGCCGAATTCCCGTTTTGCGATCCGCCGTCTCCAATCCGGCAAACTGGTATTGATCAATCACCGTGTTCCCCATACCCTGCCCGGCGAACTGACCAGAAAGGAAATGCGTTTGCGTACCGATTTGACTGCCTGGCTTTCCGATGATGACGGTAAAACCTGGTATGGCGGATTGCTGATTTCCAATGGCAACGATGTATCTTATCCCGATTTGACCCAGGACAAAGAAGGTCGGATCCGGGTCATTTACGACCAGCAGCGTTACACTGACGGAAGCATTTTCCAGACATCCATCACGGAAGATGATATTGCGGCAGGACACCTTGTTACTCCCGGCTCCTATACCGCCGCTCTGGTCTCTGCACTGATTCCAAAAAAATAATCACCAAATAACTAAAGTAAAGGAACAAAAAATCATGAAAAAAACACTTTTGACACTCGGTTTTGCATTCGCATCCGCAATCGTCCTTCATGCTGCACCTGTAACACATCTTGATGGCGATTTTACTAAAATCGGCAAAGACGGTCGCCCCGTACAATGGCGTCTCAATATGGGCCCCAAAATGGCAAAATTGGTCAAAATCAGTGTCGCAAAAGATGAAAAAGGTGTGAACGTTGTTACAGTCGACACAAAAGCGACCCCGAAAAACTCTGCTCCGCTCATGGGCTCTGCCATCAAATGCAAAGCCGGCGATAAAATCATTGTTTCTGCCGATGTCAAGACTGCCGGTTCCTTCTCTTTCGGTTTCTACCGTTATTCCGCAAAAGCCTTGATGAAAAGTATTCCGGCAAAATCTTTCCGCATCATGAACAGAAAAACAACGGTCAAAGCAGAATTCATTATGAAAGATGATGCAAAGCTGAAATTGGACCGTGTCACCCCGGTTCTCAATCTTCCTGCCAACAAAGTCTCCTCTATTTCCAATGTGAAATATGAATTGATCACAGCAGAAGAATTGGCAAAATCTGCTGCAAAATAAGATTTTTTCATTATATTCAGCAAAGCTGTAATAGAGAGACGGCGACAGATTTGTTGCCGTCTCTTATGTGATTTTTAAGGAGTTGTAGAAATGTCAGTTTTAAGAATGGGTGAAATGGCGGTCAAAGATGTAAAAAAATATCTTGAGACCAATCAAACAATTGTCTTCCCCTACGGCATTGTGGAACAGCATGGCTATCATCTGCCCCTCTCCACCGATATCCATAACGCAGAAATGCTTTCGGATATCATCGCAGAAGGCTTGGGTTGTATGGTCGCACCCACATTGAATTATTGTTTTTCCGGCGGTATGCTCCCCGGTACCATCAATGTCAAACCAAACCATTTTTCCGCATTCGTGGTAGATATTATCGAATCTCTCACCGTTCAGGGATTCCGTAACATCATCATCGTCCCCGGTCACGGCGGCAGCGAAAGTCTGGAAAACTTGCGGGAATCGTTGCGGATTGCAAAATGGATGAACCCGCAGCTTCGGGAAACAACCGTTCTCCTGCTTTCGTTTGAAGATTATTCCCCGCTGGCATACAAGGCTGTGTTTGAAGATCATGACTTCCATTCCGGTAAACTGGAAACATCGATGATGCTGGCTTACCGTCCCGATCTGGTCCACATGGAAAATCTGACCATGGATCCCCCGGAAATCGCAGAACGCTTGCGGCAGGATCCCGATTCTTATCAGGACCGGACTTACAAAACCGGCATGAAAGAAGAAATTCCATCCACAAAACAACATGCGGATGTGCAAGTCGGCGTGATGGGTCATCCGGAATTGGCAGATGCCGCTTACGGTCAAGCGGTGCTGGATGAATTCAAAGCCAATATCATCCCGACCTTGAAAAAAGCATTAAACCTTTGAAAGGAAATATAAATTATGAAAATCACTATGCTGGGAGCCGGTTCCGGCTTCGTTCTTACAATCGCAAAAGAATTGCTCGTCGATCCCGTATTCGACAATTCTGAATTCATGCTCATGGATGTGGCTCAGGATCGCTTGGAAGCCGCAGAAAATGCAGTAAAAGAAGTGATCGCAACCGGTAAAAACCATGTCAATGTGACAATTTCCACCGACTTGGAACGCGCCCTGGAAGGTGCGGATTATGTCATCAGTTCCTGCGAAAAAAACCGGTACGCTTATTGGGCGAAAGATTTCCGGATCGCAGAAAAACATGGTGTGTATCAGGTCAAAGCGGAAAACGGCGGGCCCGGCGGGATCATCCACGGCGCAAGAAATATCTGCTTGTACAAAGAAGTTTTGGAAAAAATGGAAAAATACTGCCCCAATGCCTGGCTCATGAATTTTTCCAATCCCATGTCTATCCTCTGCACCTATTTCAAAAATTACTTCCCGAAAATCAAAGCCCTCGGTTTCTGCCATCAGGTACATGGTTCTTTCGGTTTGATTGCCGAAGAATTGGGTTGGGAACCCGGTGAATTGGAAGTCGTTACTGCCGGGGTCAATCACATGAACTGGCTGTTCGATATCCGCCATCGCAACAGCGGCAAAAGCTGTATGGAAGAATTCATCACAAAAATGCAGGCTTCCAAATGGTGGGATAATGTTTACCCCAGCGTTCCCGAACAGAAATTCACAAAAGAAGTTTATAATACATTCGGGATGTACCCGGTGGGATATGACGAACACATCGTGGAATATCTCCCCTTCTTCCAGGATACCGAAGAATGGGAAAAATGGGGCTTGCACTCCCTGGCTGAGTTTTATGAAAATCTCACAAAGAAAAATTCCCATACATTGGAAACGCAGAGACTCCTCGGCAAGAATTATGCAAAACCCCCCTTCCCTGTCGATCCCGATCACCCGTACTATGCAGAAAATCCCTGCCGCGTGATCACGGCTCTGGAAACCAATACCCCCCTGTACTTCGATGCAATCAACATCCGCAATAACGGCGCAGTGGATAACCTGCCCGACGATGTGATTCTCGATGTTCCCGCCTTGGCAATCGGCGGCGAAGTCCGTTCCATCCATGTGGGTAAACTCCCTGCCGGTCCGGCAGAATTGTGCCGCCGTCAAACGGTGATTCATGAAATGGTTGCGGAAGCCATTGCGGAAGGCAACGACAACCTTGCCATTCAGGCACTCTGTCTGGATCCCTATGTACCCAGCATCACAAAAGCCAAAAACATCTGGGCGGATTACCGGAAAGAATATGCGGAAGAACTTACCACATTCCGCAAATAAGTTTTTTTGATCCGGTAAAAATATTACGGGTCGGAACACGTTTCAAAACGTATTCCGACCCGCATTTTTTTTACAAAAGGCTGATTTGCGCTCTTGCATTCGCCAATCAATGTCTGCCGATACGCTCCCGGATTCCGCTGACCGGTAAGCCCGCCGCCGCGAAAAATACAGCTCTCCGGTTTGATCGGCATCTTGTCTTGACCGCCGAATCTAAAAAATATGTATCTTGTTGATTTATTATTCTTGATATTTTTCAAAATAAATCTTGAAAAAATAATAAAGGAGTGTATTTTATTATAGAAATGAGATTTATTAAGAGGTGTAACGATGGATATTGAATCAATAAAAAGCTATTTGGAACCGATTCTGGGTGCTGCATTATTGTTCCCCGGTGGCGAAAAATCAATTCGTCTGCCTCTCTTTTTGCGCAGACATAAATTGTTATTTGCACAATTGCAGGGAATTGCTGTAGTTTTTGCATTTGTCAAAGCGGATGAACAGACTCCGTTAGAATATCTGCGATATGCAGAAAAACTGTATGAAGCTTTGAACAAACCTGTGATTTTTATTTTTGAACACATGGAACCGAGCAAGCGCAATGCTTTGATCCGCAATCACATTCCATTTATTATCCCCGGACGGCAATTTTATTTCCCGCCGATGCTTGATTTGAAAGAATGGTCAGCCAGACCGGTCGTATTTGGTGAATTTCTTTCGTATTCTGCACAAGCTGTTGTATTGCGAGAGTTGCTTTTCAAAGATGTTGCGAAAAAATCATTGAAAGAGTTGGCTGCAGTTTGCGATTTTTCTGCAATGAGCATCAGTAATGCGGCTGCAGAGTTATGCAAACGGAATTTAGCAGATTATTCAGAAGAGAAGCGCCCCAAAAGAATCCTTTTCCGCAATCAGGGGAAAGAATTATGGGAAGAAGCACTCCCTTTGATGAGAACTCCGATACAAAAAATATATTTGAACAAAATGATTCCCGGAAATTTGCCATTATCAGGGGTATCTGCTTTATCCTGTTTCAGTATGCTTGCTCCGGATTCTATAAAGTCTTATGCCGCAAATAAGGCATATTTGAAATTAGATCCTGGATTTCAGGTAGCTTCTTCCAGAGATGATGCAGAAAGTATTTTGGAAATTTGGCATTACAGTCCGGTATTCGGGAATAAAAACTGTATAGACAAACTTTCCTTGTATTTATCTTTGAAAGATTCAGATGACCCGAGAATTGAAGAATGTTTGGAAGAAATGATGGAGACGGTACAATGGTAATCAAAGGGTTGGAAACTTTCAGGAACCATTTTAAGGACTATAATGACTCGTATGTTATTCTGGGCGGAACGGCTTGCAATGAGAGGTTCTTTGAAGCGGATCTTGAGTTCAGACTGACAAAAGATGTGGATATGGTTCTGCTGCTTGAAGCAATGGAAGAAACTTTTTTTCAACATTTCTGGGATTATCTGAAAGCTGGAGGATATTCCCGTTGGGAACGGGCGGACGGTTACAAGACGGTATTTCGTTTTGTGGAACCTGCATCCGAAGATTACCCGTATATGATTGAATTGCTCGCTCATCCGCAAGATGTAAAAGTACCTGAAAATCAAAAAATCGTCCGGTTAAAGCCGGGCGAAGGTCTTTCCAGTTTATCTGCCATTCTGCTGGACGGGGCATATTATCAGTTGCTTTTGAAACACCGGAAAGTCAATGCACAGCGAATACAAATATTACGGGTCGGAACACGTTTCAAAACGTATTCCGACCCGCATTTTTTTTACAAAAGGCTGATTTGCGCTCTTGCATTCGCCAATCAAAGCGTAATCACGGTATTATGATAAATCGATTCATACGCCGCATTCATGACACGGACCGCTTGATAAGAATCGTTCAACACACTTTCCGGACGTTCTCTTTTCCCCGTAATGCACTCATAAAAACAATTCAGCATATTCAGATTTTTAGCGGCAAGGACTTCGCTCCAACCGGTGAGCATATACCGGTTGGGGCTGGCAAGATGCGGGCTGCAGGTAAACATGGGGAATTGAGAAAAATCACAGGAGAAATATCCTTTTTCCCCGGTTAATTTCAAATTACATTCCAATGCCTTCGGCCAAATCAAACGCCGTTCCGTCACCTTTTCTTCCAGATGCGCATAAGAGGGATTGATCATATAGGCAGTGCCGTCGGACAACTTGCCGGAGAGTACCACGTTATCTTCCACAGCCAGATGCGCTCTCTGATTCCGGGATGATACCGCATAAACGGTCTTGAATTCCTGTCCGGTCAGCCAGCGGATAATATCATAAGGATGCGGATGATCGGTAAGCCCACCGCCGCGAAAAATACGGCTCTCCGGTTTGATCGGGATCCGTTTTCCGTAAGACAGTTCCGGAGTTCCCCAATTCGGGAAATAATTGCACGGACTTTGTGAGATATTGGAAAGATAGATCGATTTCAACTTACCCAGTTTCCCCGATTCGACCAATTTCTTTGCGTATTGAAATTGCGGACGGAAATGAAGTTCAAATTCAACTTGTATGACTTTATCATAATTCTCGGATAATTCCAGCATTGTCCGACATTCCGCCTCATCCATGGAGATGACTTTCATCATATAAATATGGAGTTTCCGCCGGATTGCTTCCCGGAAAACCGGCAGATGTTCAGAATTATCCGTCCCGATAATCACGGCTTCCGCTTGCGGAAAACAATCAAACATTTCCAGCCAGGATGTAAAATAACGGGGGCTGTCCCCCAGAATGTTGCGGGCATTGTTCAAACGTTCCGCCGAATGATCGGCGACCGCCTCAAAGCGGAATTGTCCCTGTCCCTGCGAACGCATATAACCCGGAATATGCGGATTGGCGGTTCCTGCAATCAGTGTTGATATCATTGAAAGTATTCCTTAATTAAATCTATTATTGTCTGCGGTACGGGGGGTAATCCATCAGCCAGAGCACGACACCGTGCCTGGGCTATCTCATCTTCACAGATATCCCGGTCGACTAAAAAAGTCTTGCAGGAGCCCTGATCGGCAAGGAGAACACCGGACGGGTTGAAATAACCGGTCAACGGCTGATTGGTCGTAATCCCTTCCGAACAAAATGCAGTGACAAAATAAATGCCCGGCATGGAAGCCGGAAGACCGAGATTCAATTCGATTTCTGCCGTGACTTCATTCTCAAATTCGGCAAGAATAAATGCACCGTCATCCCAACGGTTGACATTTAATTTCCGGATATTGCTGTCTGCGGCAAAAGCAGCAGCATCCAACAGTGCCGCAGATAAGCCGAACAAATTATCCGTTGCACTCTTTGTTTTGGAAAAAGAGATCCGGAGTGCACAAAGCTGCCCGAGTGTTTCTTCCGCTGCAGAATTCCTGACAACCTGGATCGCACCCCACTGCCTTAACGTGGGAATGGGTTCATTCTGATACATTGTTTTTATTCTCCTTACTTACCGGACTCAACCGGAATATTTTAGTTTCACCTTTATTCAAAAAGAGCCGGAACGTATGCCCGATGCGCTTCTTTTTAATATCTGACGTTGAAAAAACATCATGAATCCGGTATTTCTGCGGAAGGCATATTGTTTTTTCGCCGGAAGATGCCGCATGAAGCATAACGTAACCATTCCCCGCAAATAAAACATCCCCTGACCGGTTCCAGATATGGACTCCAGCTTTCTGATAAAGCGTATGCAGCGATGCGATGTCCGGGATTGCAAGAAACCAGGCATCGTTTCCTTTGACAGCGGCGGCAGGCTTACCGTTGAACGTTCCCAGAATCGTTGCCTCCGGGTCTGCCACGCTGCTGTAACGGGATAATTTCAAGTTCAGACCGTTTTTTCTGTCACCTTGTAAAAAGTGGCTGATGACCGGAGCCGGCGGTAAATGTTTCTGCATTTTTACAGTTGTAAATGCGGATTGGAATATCCACAGTTTCAACCCATTCCGTCGGAATTCAGGCATATTCTCCGGCGGATTGAGAAAAATATACATCTTGTATTCCGGCAGCTCCGGATGAGTGGCATCATTCAATGAGTAAACGTCAAAAGGGACTCCGGAACGGGATAAGGTATCCAAATAGAATTTTGCATACAAATCAGCATAATACGTCCGGGGCTGATGATTGAAAAAAAACACTGCCACTTCTGCATTGGGGGAAAACGCAGTTCTTTCCCGGCGGAGAGCTGCCGCATTTTCTTTTGCGCCACCGGCAATCACGGACATGATATTTTCATCATGGAATGTTTCATTCCCCACCAACAAAAACCACCAGAGTGAGGTTCCTTTTGTCAAACTGTAACCGATTGCACGTTTGATCACATTACATGTTTCCGTCAAATTCGCACATCGGTAATCCACACGTAAATTGTAATAATGCGTGCGGATATCTGCCTCATCAAAATACATTTTATTATGAAGCCGCATCGATGCCCAATATTTATTTGTGAATTGCCCCGCATCTCCGGCATTACGCATGACGTAAGATGTGGGCGAGCAGAAGAAATCAACCAATGGCGATCGTACAATCCGGTCGAATGCCCGGTGCGTATCGGTATCGTATCCGTAAAAAATTCCTGTCAGTTTTTTCCCGTTTGTGAGTCTTTTAATCAGCCCGGCGATATCCAGAATAACATCAGCAATTTCATTTGACACAAAGGTATTGTAAAGATCCGGCTCATTTTTTGCCGCAGGATCAAAGGGATCCTGTTTTGCAGCAGACCTCTGCCCTTTTGCAAATGCATCATAAGCCTTCAGGGATGGAGCAGAAGATAATTTACGGTAAAGCAGCCATTCACTCCCGACAAATGCTCCGAACTGATACGCAAATACACGCCCCGCGTATGGCGAATTTTCAATATGCAAAATCAAATCTTTCAACATTTTCCGATACAATATCCGCCATTTTTCTGAAGAGGGGGAAACCATGTTCCCGTATTCCATTTCCCCTTTATTTTTTGCGATCCACCATTCCGGCGGATCCAATTTGATCCGGGGAAAAATATACCCCTGCGGTGCCGCTTTCAGCAAAGCATTCAATCGGCGGTCAACCGCGGAAAAATCGTACACGCCATCCCCCAGCCACCAATCATTTCGTTTTCCCTGGGACCACAAAATCGTGCTGTAAATACGGACACCGGCAGCAGCAAAATCACGCACGGATTTTTCGGTCTCGGCTGGCGAAACATAAGGAGAAGGCATCATTGCAATTGAGGAGATTCGCGTATGATCGATGAAAAGTTGAGGTACACCGTTCACCTTTTTTATTGTTGCATGAATATTCGGTTTGCCCGGCAGGGATTCCGGTAAAGCGGATTCATAAGCCGCAGTCCGTTTCAATTTCACAGCAAAACTTGTTTTCGGAATCGTAGCACCGGGTATGATTTGTTGTTCATCCAATCCGACCCGCTGCTCCTTCTCCATAAGAGCTACTTCTTTTTGCGAAAGACATTTATCCAAAGCCGTAAAACGTGTAATCAGCCCCGGAAAATCCCAACATTTCAAGCCGGTTCCCCATTCACTTCTGCCAAAAACAACCGGATACTGATTGATCGGCGGTGCTGAATTGCGTTCCGTTTTGAAATACTCTTTGCCATCCACATAAAGGGTCAGAATTCCATTCGAAGAATACGTCCCCGTCAACATGGTCCAATGATCCGGGCGCAATGGCTGGAGTTTTTGCAAAGGAACCTGTTTACCGATTCCCACCCAATCGGAACCGTTCATCATAATCCCGCGCCATCGACCGCTTTTGGAAATATATTTGAATTCCGGTCTGTCCCTGCGGAGACAGATCTGGAATTGCATTTCCGGAAAACCGGAACGACTGCCCTTATAAAGGATCCCGTAATTAGCCTGATTCATCATACTGGCATCAAACTTGATCCAGCAGGATACAGTGAATTCTTTTTTTCCGCCGAAATCAGAAGCGAGCGTTACCGGATCCGGGTGCAAGGCAGAAAGAACACAGGCACATATAGTAAAAAACAATACAAGTTTTTTCTTCATAATGTCTTCTTATTCCCAAAGTGAACTGGATGATGCACCGGAACCGTCTTTGTTTGACGGCAGCTGCATCGCTACGTTGAAAAATTGATTATAGATCAGCGGCTGATTTTCCACATGTCCATCAATAAAACTGATGTTGGAATTTTTCCGGTGACCGTTCCCGACCACGTTATCCGTTGTGCCGTACTTCATAGAATTGCCTTTCAATGCATAACGTTTATTGGCATCCGTCCGCGGACAGGCAAGCATGAATGACCGTGAGACTTTCCGGATAGAGGAGGCTTTTTGCGCATTGGGAGTATAAAAATTATCCCATGTCCCCGTACTGTAAGGGAAAATATCACTGTTGACACTGTATGCCATATAATTTTTTGCATTATCACCGTATAATGTTTTCAAAGTCGGCATAACAGATGGACAGCCGTGTTTTTCCAAATCATTTTTTGTTTGAATGAATTCCAGCAGTGCCAGTTCCCAATGTAAATATGGCGTTTTTACATAAGAAGGGCAAAAATGATCATTGTACGTGTTCAAGTAGTAAGAGGATGCCATGGCAAATTGTTTCATATTATTGCTGCAGGTACTTTTTTGCCCAGTTTCACGAGCCTTGCTTAATGCTGGAAACAACATACCTGCAAGAATCGCAATAATAGCAATCACGACCAACAGTTCGATCAAGGTAAATCTCTGTTTTCTGTTTGTAGGAAACATTTCATTTTCTCCTTTGTTTAATATTTTTTATTTCAAAATTATATAAACAGGCAAAAGTTGCGTTATCGTACAGACTTTTCTGCGCTATTTTAAAATATAATGCAAAATATTGATTTCAGCAATAGGATAAAAGTTGCATTTCTTATCTGCAGGATGTATATTATACAGAATCCACAACAAAACCGTAACAGGGAATAAAGAAAATGATCATATCCAGTCACAGAACATTTTTAAGCGAGCAGCTCCCTCCGCTTCCTATTGCGCTGAAAGCGATTGGTTATTATTATGCAGAAAGAAATTGGAGCGAACTGAATGATGGAAAAACAAGAGCTCATTGCGGTGTTTTCTGGTGCGCTTCCGGCGGTGCAGATATTATGATCAATCAAAAGAAATATCATTTGAATACCGGCGATTTCCTGTTTTATTATCCTTATGATGCACATCACATCATAGTCAATGAATCCCATTTTGAATATTATTGGATGACTTTTGACGGACTCCTTGCCGCTGAAATTCTGCAAGCCTATCATTTCACATCCCGATGCAATTACGGTGGCCCCGTACCGAAAGAAATCTGGCTGGATGCCAATAAAACACTTTCCGAAGGAACAATGAACTCTTTATATCTAGGCAGTACGCTTGTATACCGGCTGCTGACTTATATGAAGAACGGAAATAAAACAGAAGATGTTATCAAAGAACCGTTGCTTGTAAAACAATTCAAAGATTTGGTGGAAGATGAGATTGGAGATAAGGAGTTGGATCTGAATAAAATTGCAAAGAAACTGAAATGTCACAGAACCACCTTGACCCGATTGATCCGGAAACATATCGGCTTTCTGCCGGGACAATATCTGAAGCATGTCCGTTTAAAATATGCCATGGAATTATTGCAGAACAGCAATTATACAGCGGCGGAAATCAGCGATTTGTGCGGTTTTTCCACTCCAGAATTTTTTTCCCGCTGTTTCCGAAAAATGACCGGGGAACCGCCGAAACGTTTCCGCAATCATTTCTAAAAAAAATCAGCGGGAGAGGAATATAACATCCTTCCCGCCAAATCAATGTAAAAATCGTTCGGAAACGATTATTTCTTTTTCGCAGTCGTCCAGGTTACGATTTCCGCACCTTTCTGCACTGTACCGTGGTCGCTGCCCTGATACCAGCGGATCGTTTTATTCGGCGTGGCAAGGTTCCGGTAGCTGATCGCCAATCCGGAGGGAGGACAGACATAATCGCCCAATCCGGCACGTCTAATGACCACTTTCGCTTTCTTGATCCGTTTTGCCATAAAGACAGCATCAAAATAATCCAAACCTGCCACATAGGGGATACGCCAGCCGCCGGAAATACGCTGTTTTTTCGTCGTTCCCGCGAGGTCACAGCACCAGGTGATGTACGGATAGGCTTCCGTCACATCCGGATCCAATGCCGCTGCCCACATGGTCTGAAGTCCACCCTGACTGCCACCGGCAACAATCAGATCTTTTCCGTTCCATTCCAGGCATTTTTTGGTAACTTGAATTGCACGGAGATTTCTCAGAGCCATGCCGTAGAAAAATGCAGTTTCCGGATTTTTGTTTTCTTCCGGATTAAAGGCATAATTGTATCTCTTTGACCGGATGGACTGGAAGAATTCTTTATAATATTTTGCATCCTGCATCAACTTCTGTCCATGAGCATTGACAAAGATCGATATGCGTTTCTGGTGAATCGAAGACGGCGCCCCTTGTTTATGCGCGCCATATCCGTAAAATTGGACATGGATCGGCAGAGATTTCGCTTTTGCATTTTTCGGAATCGTCATAAACCATGTTGCAGGACGCGGACCAAGTGCCGGGCAGGACATCGCATAGATATAACCGTTTTTTGTTTCTTTGACCAGTTTTTTCTCCACATTAAAGGGTACTTCGCTCAAACGTTTCAGCTGTTTTGCCCAGAATGCATCAAAATCCGCAGGCTCACCGCAGTCGGTCAAAGTTTCCGGCTGGACGGCTGTCCCTGCGTAGTAAACGATTGCTCTTTTGCGACTGCCTTTTTTCGCCTGATAATACACATTTTTTCCTTTTGCATCCCGGAGATACACGTTGATGCTGACAAAACCGGGTTTTGCCAGTGAGGTTTTAATAACCAACGGCTTATCGACCGGAGCAGTACCGGAAAATGTTTTATTGTCATCGCCGCGACGGTTATAAACGAATTTCCAATTACCGGGTTGATTCTTTCCGGTATCCAGCGTGAAAGTATAGATCATTTCTTCGCCGGGCTGATAAGAAAGAGCGGACTTGTTTGTTTTCAAGACAATGCGCACATCTTTCAAATCCATCGGTGCAGTTTCGGAAAGTTGTTTGACTTCTGCCGCCATGACCGGGGACAAAGCCGCACATGCAAAAAACATACTGAGTAAAATAGATTTCATTTTTTTCTCCTGTTTCAGGTTGGGATATCGGATAAATATAGCATAAAGATTCAAAAATACAAATATTTAAAAATCTGAATTACAGATATCCCATAAAATATTTCAAAAGAATATTGATACAAAACTCAATATCCGGATAAGACGCCGGTTTGCCGTAAAACAAGTCCTGTAAGGACGGCAAGAGTCAGACAGCCCAGGGTGAAGCGAAGCGTAACCCTGGGATTAACGCATCGAACCACATTCTCCATGAC
>JAFVSW010000275.1 GCA_017503545.1 Lentisphaeria bacterium
CTGTCATGGGACAATATTATTCAATGTCTTATCCCAGGGTTACGCTGCGCTTCACCCTGGGCTGTCTGACTCTTGCCGCCCCGTTGGGGCTTGTCTATCGGCAAATCCAAGTTTGTCTGGACGTTAAGGTTTATACTTATTCTACGTGTAAAACAGGTCGATTCTACATTCTGTATTTGTTTATTGTATATTTTTGAGCATAATTGTGGTACAAACCGTCGAAGAACCTAAAATACGCTCTCTTTTATCCTCCCGCAAAACGAAATATTCACTTTTTTTTATTTTTTTGAAAAAAAGGACTTGAAAAAATAAACTTGTCATTTATATTAGTCAATGAAACGTTTCATTGACGGAGTAAAAAACACATGACAAGAAAAGTCACAATCAAGGATATTGCAAGACTGGCAGGTGTTTCCATCGGATCAGTCAGTACGGTATTTTCCAAAAAAAATACCAATGTACACCTTTCTCCGGAAACGCGGAAAAAGATTCTGAAAATTGCGGAACAATATAATTACAAACCCAATGTGGCTGCCCGTGCCATACAGGCAAATAAATCTTATCTGCTGGGATTTTTCTATACGACCAACAACTGGTATTTGCAAAACCGTTTGCTCCGCGGGATCCGGCAGGTATGCTCTTTGCGGGATTATGACATCATTGTGTATCCTTCGGATAATCTGGCGGAAGAAACATACAATCTGCAAACCTCCCATGTCACCCATCTGGACGGCATCATCACGATTCCGGTTCTGGAAAATGATCAGACCAATCAGACGGCATACGAAGCATTGGCAAACCGTGGGATACCGGTTGTTCAAGTGCTGGTGGATTTCTGGAAACAGATTCCTGTATTCACACGTGATTACATCAAAGTCGGCTACGAAGCGGTACGTGCGTTATATGAATATGGACACCGGGATATCGGGCTGATTGTGTTTGACAATTATCCGAATCCGACTCATGCGCCCGGCAGTTGGGGGATTGTAAAAGGCAGTCAAATGGCAGCCGCCGATTTTGGAGTAACAGTGCGGCTCTGTCCCGTCAACTCGAAATACGAACGGGAAATGTATAGTAAATCGTCAGAAGAAGTAACCTCCGCCCTGTTAGAGACAGCGGATTGTCCCACGGCATTAATTGCGACCTCCTGTTATCTGGCATATGGAGCCTATTCCGCGATGCTCAAACATGATATTTCCATTCCGGGCGATATGAGTTTGATTACTTGCGGTGATGATGCGGAACCGTTCGGACAATTCGTGCCGAATCTGGCAAAATTCCCGACAGCATTGGAAGAATTAGGGCGTATGAGTGCGGAATATTGTCTGTCGGAACCGGAAGATCGCTCGGTGTTGCGGCAATTGGTATACAGCGATCTGATTCCGGGTGATACTCTGGGCCCGGCTCCCGTGAAAATAAAAAAACAAATTTTATCAAGAAATAAAAAATAACAGAGGTAATTTCAAAAGTCCGGCAAAATTTGACTGAAAAAGGATTGTTGAAGAGATGGAAATGGTAGTTTGTTCCGGCGTCGCCATACGGCTATGCCGTGACAAGGCGTGGAAAATAACCATCCACCTTCGCCAAGGCTACGGCGGAC
>JAFVSW010000276.1 GCA_017503545.1 Lentisphaeria bacterium
AGAAAAAGATTTCGGATTTTTTGACATCAAAGATAACCGCATTGAGGTAAAGCATTTTGATTTGATCAAAGATAATCCACCTCACCAACAGAAAATCATTACCGCTCCGGGCGGCTGGCACGATGCGGCAGATTACGACCGCAGACCGTATCATTTGCGTATTGTCAGCGATTTGGCGGCAGTTTATCTGATGAAACCGGAAAATTTCATCGACGGACAGCTCAATATTCCCGAAAGCGGTAACGGCATCCCCGATATTCTTGATGAAGCGGCGTGGGGGGTAAAACATCTGCTTGCTGTGCAACAGGATAATGGCGGTGTGGGAACATGGTTTGAAACGACCGGACACCCGGGGCCGGGGGAAGGTTTGCCCGATAAAGAAAAACGCACCTATTATGTATCCGCCCCCAGCCGCAACGGAACTATGGAATATGCCGCAGCGGTCAGCACGCTTGCCCTTGCCATGAAAAAAGCCGGAGCAAAGAGTGAAGCGGAAAAATATCTGGCATCTGCGGTTAAAGCGTGGGAGTTTGCCATTGATCCAAGCAACAGGGCAGTATCGTGGCTGCGTTATAAAAATAAAATGATTTCCTATCGGGAAGAACCATTCCTTTACGGCGAAAATCTGCTGAAAGCGGGGGTAAATCTTTATCTTCTTACCGGAGAAAGAAAGTATCTTGAACCTGTGCTTGAAGATAAAAAACACATACAGGATAGTTTCAGCAAAGATTTCTGGAAGTGGTCGCCACTATCATGGATGGTTCTTGACCTGTTTCCGGTCAAAGAATTGGAAGAATTGCGCAGAGAATACCGTAAAATCATTTTAAAAAATGCCGATAAAATGCTTGATGATCAGGAAAATGCCTATCCTTACCGTACATTGTGGCACGCACATAATGCAGGGTGGGTACATGCTATGGCATGGGGCAATTATCATCCGCTGCGGCGGGCAGTAACTTTGATCGCCGCACATAAACTTACCGGAGAAGAAAAATATCTGACGGGAGCATATCTTGCCAATGATTTCCACAACGGAGCAAATCCGCTGGGCAGAAGTATGACTTCCGGACTTGGCAAAATTTATCCGGCAGTATTCCTTGATCTGGTAAGTTACGCTGACAATATCGGGGAATTTGTGCCGGGGATCACCCCCTACGGCAATACATTCGGCATTGACCGCAATGCGGTAAAAATGGTTTACGGAAAAAATGCAGATATGCTGCCTGTTTTCCGCAGATATGTCAACTTGGAATTTTTGAGTGTGCCGTCAAGTGAATACAGTGTCTGGGAAACGATCGCTCCGGCGGCAGTAACCACCGGATACCTGATTGAAAAGGCGGCGTTGCCGTCAGATAAATTAAAAAAACGCAAGCCTGCCGGAGATTTTCGCAAACTTCCCGGTTACCGGGCATTGCCGTGAGGTGGATATGAAACATAAAACCATTGAAATATTTTTATTTATAGATGCTCTGGGCTGGAAGATCGTCAATGATCATAAATTTTTGACGGAACTTCTGCCGGAACGCAAAAAAATAAATATGCAGTTCGGCTATTCAAGCAGTGCCATTCCGACCATCCTTTCGGGGAAAACTCCATCGGAACACGGACACCTGGGCTTGTTCCGCTTTGCTCCGGA
>JAFVSW010000277.1 GCA_017503545.1 Lentisphaeria bacterium
CTACGGGCTACGCCGCGACAAGTGCGTCTTCGTTCGCCATTTTTTTTGCAAAAAAAATGGCGGCGGACTTTTTTATCTCCACCCGCCATTCTGAAACGCTTTTTGAGGCTGAAAACTCAGATTTTCGCTGTGAAATGAAATTCTGAAAATCACTTCACTTTTATTCAGAAAAACTCAGAATGCACAGCAGTTGCCGGCAGTGCCAGTCGCCCACATAGGCTCTTCAAGTCGAAACTTTGTCGTTTTTTTGACCAAGTTTCGACTATACACCTTGATTTTTTCCATATATGATGTATATTTGTTCTGAAGTAGCTCAACATTCCGGAAGACTGGAACGAACAGCGGCGGCTTTACGGTTTCCCGGAACGGTGATAGCGGGAACCGCTTGGCGGCAGAAGAAATCTTGCCGCATTTTTTATTCCTCTTATATTTGTGCTAGCTTTGAAAAATATCATGTAGATATAAAAAACAACTTTGCGGGACATCCTCTCGAACATTTACGCAAAGTTGTGTAAATTACATAATTTTATTTGGTATATTTTTTGTTTCTATATCCCATTGGTTTGATCCCGACTTTTTCCAAAAAAACTTTGGAAAAATATTTCGCAGAATGAAATCCACATTCTTCTGCGATTTCTTTGATGGAGCAATCCGTGTCACGTAACATGTCAAATGCATTTTTTAAGCGAACAGACAGGATGTAATCCCGGACTGTTATATCAAATGTTTTATGAAATGCCCGGCTGAAACTGCCACGATGCATCAGACAACTTGCAGCCAATGTGTTTACATCCAAATCCGGATCGGAAAAATCGGTATCAATTTGCTTTTTTGCATCCAGGATGTAATCTTGAGGTTCGCTGAGTTTTTTAGAGTAGAACCCGATTTCTGTAAGAATCTTAAATGCAATGGAAAGCGCGGATTGTCTGTGTTTTGATGTGTGTTCCAGCAACTCATTGCCTAATGAGGAAAATAATTGCCGGCGGCATGGACCCGCTTTATTTAACCCGGGCTTGATGTCAAGGATTTCAAAAAGTTTTCCTGCATTTTCACCGGCAATCGTCAACCAGCAATAGTGAAAAGGCTTTACAGGATAATATTCATGCTTGGAACCGGGGGGATAATACCAGACCGAACCTGGGCGGAGAATGTAATCTTTGTCACTGTGAAAACGGCATTGACCGGAAACAGGCCAGAAAAGTTCGGCAAAATCAACGGTACGACACATTTCATGATCGGGAGGAACAAGAATAAAATCACCACAGCTCCGCACATAAAGTTTGCGTGCAGATTCTGCGCCCCAAAAGTAAAATAGAGAGCGATCGGTTTCCATGTTACAAATTTTCCTTTCTATGTTACATTTCTGCTCTTGCCATAATTAACATTCTGTGTTATAATATACAACAGGATATATGTAAATGCAATATGAGAAATATAAGGAAGTATAAAAAATGCGTTACATTCAGACATTGAACGGAATCTGGGACTTCGCTTTTACCAGCGGCATCTGTCCGGAATCTCCATTTAAAACGGACCGTCCTATGGTCGTACCCGGATGCTTTGATTTGCTTGAACCGTTCTGCGGCAAACGCGGTTATGCCGTCTATACCCGAAAGGTCCAGGCATCCGGAACCAGCATACTTGAGATCGATGGTGCAGGAATCGCGGGTGATGTTTTCTGGAATGAGAAAAAAATCGGCTCCATCAAATATGCCTACATGCCGAATTCTTTCGTTTTCGATGCGGGCGATCCGGGGGAACATTCTTTGACGATCGTTCTGAACAATTTTCACAGCGAACAGTTCCGCGCGGATTTTGATTTTTTCGCCTACGGAGGAATCTATGGTGATGTCACACTCACTTCTATTCCGGCGGATTTCATTTCCAAGGTCCGGATCTCCACGGAAGACTATAAAACGGGAAAGATCCGGATCCGTGCCGAATATTCGCGCAAAGGAACGGTCCCGGTCCAACTGAAGTTCGACACCGGATTCCAGTTTGACACGCAGTTCGCGGACGGCCAGCTGGACTGCACACTGGATCTACCGGAGTTCAAATTGTGGGATTTGGATTCACCTGCGCTGCATACCATTACATTGAAAGCCGGAGATGATGAAGTTACTGAAACTTTCGGTATTCGCGAATTTACTGCAGCCGGTCGCAAACTGCTGCTGAACGGGAAAGAGGTCAAACTCTTCGGCGTGAATCGGCATGAAAGCCATCCGACTACCGGTGCGGCGGTTCCCACGCAGATCATGAATTCGGACATCGCCATGCTCAAAAATGCAGGCTTCAATTTTATTCGCGGCAGTCATTATCCGCAGCGTAAGACGTTGTTGGAACTCTGCGACCGTATGGGCTTGCTTGTATGGGAAGAAACTCTGGGGTGGAATATCAAAGCGCCGACATTAGCGGAAACGGAATACGTTGAAACGCAACTTGAACAGGCGGAAGAAATGACGTATCAAAGTTTCAATCATCCTTGTGTGGTAATTCGCGGATTTCTGAACGAAACAGACAGCCAGATTCCGGATATCCGCCCGGTTGTTAAAGCTCTTTACGATTGCATCCGCGCCATTGATGAACATGTGTTGATCAGTTTGGCTTCCAACAAATATGAGGCGGATGTCTGTACGGATCTGGTTGATATTGTTTCGATGAATCCCTATCCGGGCTGGTATGATTCCAACGATGAGTCGATCAGTACGGTGGATCAGGTATATCCCCGGTTGACGGCATTATCCAAAGCCATGCCGCAGGATAAGCCATTCCTGATTTCAGAAATTGGAGCAGAAGCATTGCTCGGTTTCCGTGATCCGCTGAAAACCTATTGGACGGAAGAATATCAGGCGGAATTGCTTTTGAAAGTCTTTGAATATGTTTCTCAAACAGATTGTGCCGGGGTGAGCATCTGGCAATTTGCGGATACCCGGTCTTACGTTTCCGGGAAAGGTATTTTTGCGAGAGCACGCGGCTTTAATAACAAGGGAATTGTGGATGAATACCGTCGTCCGAAATTAGCATGGAATGAACTTCAGAAATTTTTGTGTAACGAAAACATAAATACAGGAGTTAAAAGATGAAAGTAAAGTTAAAGTTCGGTGTGATAGGGGCGAATCCGGAATTGCGCCCCAACTTTGTTCTACAGAATTTTGAAAGGAATAAGGGTGAACTAATTGCGCTTTGCGATACTGATCCGGCGGCATTTGATATTTTTCGCAAAACCTATCCTGAAATGAGCGGAGTCAAAACTTATGTTGATTACCATAAATTTCTTGCTGAGCCTGAACTTGATGCTGTATTTATTATCGCGCCGGATATGTTTCATGAAGAAATGGCCGTTGCCGCATTGAATGCCGGAAAACATGTCTATCTTGAAAAACCGCTTGCTCTTTCCGTCGAAGGTTGTGACCGTATTCTGGAAGCAGCATACAGCAACGGCAAAAAACTTATGATTGGTCATAACCTGCGTTATACCGCTTTTGTCGCAAAGATGAAGGAGATCATTGACTCTGGAATTATTGGAGAGATTCAGGCTGTTTGGTGCCGTCATTTTATTTGCTACGGAAGCTGTTATTTTAGGTATGACTACGCAGAACAGAAAAAATGCAATGGCCTTCTGCTCCAAAAAGGATCACACGATATCGATATTATTCACTGGCTTGCCGGTGGATATACAAAACGTGTGGTTGCAATGGGACAGCTCTCTGTTTATAATCGAACAACAGATCGTTTGCAGCCAGGAGAGAAACCGGACCGTGTAGCCTCTTTCACAAATGAGTGCTGGCCACCGCTGGATGTCAAAGGTCTGAATCCGCATATCGATGTAGAAGACCATTCTATGCTTCTAATGCATTTAGATAATGGCGTGCAGGCCTCCTATGTACAGTGCATGTATGCACCTGATAATGAACGGAACTACACTTTTATTGGAACAAAAGGTCGTGTGGAAAATATCGGTGATTATCATGGTGATGCTTACATTCACGTTTGGACACAGCGCGGATTCCGCCATACTCCGGATATTGTGTACCATGTCAAAGCCCGCGAGGGTACTCATGGAGGAGCAGACAGCCTAATTGTCAACGCGTTTTTTGATTTCATCCGTGACGGAAAGGCTCCGGATGTATCTCCACTTGCGGCCAGAAATGCCGTTGCTGCTGGCATTATGGGGCACGATTCCATGCGCAACGGCAATATCCCGGTAGATATTCCACCGCTCCGCAAAGAAATTATTCAGTATTTTGAAAACGGTCAAGAACGCTGAGAAACAAAACTAAATCAGGAGAAGAGACATGAAGTCCGGATTTTTATTTTCAATCATTCTCTTATTTGTTGTCATCTCCATGTTTGCGACTGATTTGCAGCTGTCTACCTGACTCCTTGGGTAGGAAGATAATACAAAATGTCCTATAGGATTGGAAGAAAAAAATGAAAATAAAGCAATATGATGTTGTCGTCTGTGGTGCGGGCATTGCTGGAGTCGCTGCGGCTGTTTCCGCTGCTCGTCAGGGGGCAAAAACCGCTTTGATCGAAAAACAATGTCTGCTCGGAGGCTTGGCGACTTCCGGATTGATTTATATTTATCTACCGCTCTGCGATGGGTATGGCAATCAGATGATTCACGGAATATCTGAGGAAATGCTCAAACGTTGCGTGGACTATGGACCGTTCGATGTCCCGGAACAGTGGGGCGGTCCGAAAGGCGGAAATCCCGGCTGTATCGAGGCTAAAAACGGACGTTATGCTTGCTGTTTTTCCCCAGCTGGATTTTCGCTCGTGTTGGATAAGATGCTGGCGGAAGCGGGCGTAGACCTGTGGCTGGACACCGTGATGATTGAGGTTGAAAAAAATGGGAATGCAGTTTCCGCGATCACGGTATTCAATGCTTCCGGGAAAGTCAAAATCGCGGGTAAATGTTTTGTGGATGCCACGGGCGGCGCTCATGCGGTCCAGTTGGCCGGGGGAAAGATTCACCGCACGGAAAACCGGATTACCCCATGGGTGATGGAAATGGCCGAGGACTCCTCTTTTTTTCACTTTACCGGAGAACTGCATATTCAGGGGGCTTTGAAGAGTTTTGTCAGTGACAGTCTAGAAAGCAGTACAGGAGCACCGATCTGTGCGGATTGTTCCAGTGGTAAAGCTGTAACGGATTTCGTCCGCTGTGCGTGGCAACTCATGCGCGGCCGTTATGACGCCGCTACAAAGCCACAAACAAAGCGGAAGACCTATCCTGTGCATCTGCCTGCTATGCCACAGTTGCGCAAGATCGGTTGCATCGATGCTTTGAAAATCCTGAAATACGAGGATCGTGACCAACGCTTCGAAGATTCGATCGGATTGGTTGGAGATTGGCGAAAGCCCGCACCAGTTTGGGATACGCCTTACCGGACGCTGGTTCCGCGCGATGTGGAAAATATCCTGGCTGCGGGGCGCTGTATTGGCACGTTGGAAGAAGCTTGGGAAGTCTATCGTGTTATTCCTGTTGCTGCCATGACGGGGGAAGCCGCAGGCGTTGCTGCAACATTGTGTGCTGAACAGAATGTCATTCCGTCAAAGCTGGACATAAAAAACTTGCAGAAGACCCTGTCTGTTATCCGAAAAAATAAACAGTAAAGAGTGTGTTTTGTAAAACATATTCACAAATCAAGAAAGGAAATAAAATATGATCAAAAATTCAAATCTGCACCATCGAAAGTCTGTAAGTTGCTCCAATGAGAAAAGGAGTAACTCTCTGTTTTTGATATCTTCCTCTTTTATCGAATACTTTTGTATGCAAAAAAGAAAAATGATTAGAGAAAAAAGTGTTCTTTTCAAAAAATTGTTTTTAACCATGTTTTTATTAATCTCTATGGTCTCTTTTGCCTCAGAAACAGATTTTGCATTTGAAAAAGATTTTCCAGGTTGGAAAAAATCATCAAAAATACAGTGGGGGAAAAATGCCATTTTTGACCAACAGGTGAAAACATCACAAACAGGTTCTCTGAAATTGATTTCTGATGGCAGTC
>JAFVSW010000278.1 GCA_017503545.1 Lentisphaeria bacterium
AAGTCTATGTTGGAGATGTGAGTTCTTATGAAGTTGATTTTGTCGCAGAAAACGCTTCTGAAACTTTTTACTTCCAAGTAACAAACTCCTGTAATGATCCTAAAACCTTTGAACGGGAAATGCGTTCGCTTCTGGCAATCAATGATAATTATCCTAAATTTATCATTTCTCTGGAAAAAGTTTATTCAGATGATTGCGAAGGTATAAAAATCATCAGTTTGTTTGATTTCCTGCTTGGAAAACACCTTACGATTTGAGTTTCAAAAATGCCTGAAAACTCTTGTTGCGATCTGAAAACGGAGCGTTTGATCCGGCGTCGCCATACGGCTATGCCGGATCAAACTACCATTTTCATCTCATCAACAATCCTTTTTCAGTCAAATTTTGCCGGACTTTTGAAATTACCTCATACTGTTTTTTATTTGTATTCCATTGCCAGCATGGTGTAGTAGGAAAATGCCGGAATGGAGACCGTGACTTTATTGCCATTCACCGTCATCGGCAGAATGTGTTCCACGATCTGATCTTTTTCTTCCGGCAGATTCGGGCGCATTGCTTTTGCCAGAACCGGTTTTTTACCGGCAGGAATGGTCATGGTCACTTTAACATCCTTCAGGATCGTTGCGGGGATATTCCATTCCAAATCCCACTTTTTCAGTGGGTAGGGACGGACCAGGTGCATGATGACAGCCTCTTTATTATCCTGTTTTCTGGTGTATACAAAATCTTTCCAAAGCAATTTTGCTTTACTGGATACGGTAACCATTTTTTCTGCTTCTTTTGCCGTTTTTGCAATAAGATTTTTTGACCAGAGCAAGGCACTGTAACGGGTCATGAACTGGTCAAAGGCATCACGTGCAGGCAGAGCATGGGTATAAATGATATGGTGATGCTGTGTTGCTGCTGTCAACGCAAGGAAATAATGAGTGGTCGGCCAGAACGTTTCCCGGGGCATGGGTTTGGGACCTTTATAGGGCGTGCCGATATAGCCGTAAACAACCGTACTTTTATATTTCTGTACCAGATAATCCCGGTGTTCCAGCAGTCGATTCAGCCAGGCATCCGGCGCACGTTCTGCAAGATTGCTTGAGGGAACAAATACGTGCTGGATCTCTGCGAGAAGTGCTATGTTGTAAAAGGAGGTCATAGCCTTGATATAATTGTCATTCGGGTCTTTGAATTCCGGCGTATCAAGCCCCATCCCGGCGGTATTGACCCAGCGGCCATTGCCGCGCTGCCAACGACAGCTTGCGGGGCTGACACCATTACACCAGGAACCGGCATTCGGATTATCTTTACGCAATCCGCTGTTCCATGCTTTTGTGATTTCAGCATTGACATTGGCGATTTGCACCGGTGTCATACCGGCGATATTCTGTTTGCCCTGATAAGTATATCCCACAGTGATGGTGGGAGTGTTATCCAGATAAACCACATCGAATCCGGTGGCTTTTTGATAATCGCGGATACATTTTGTGGCATATTCGATACAATCCGGATTCATGAAATCGGGGATGTAATGATGCCATGCGGAGATTTTGACATCGAGAAAATCTCTGCCGTCAAGCAATTTTTTCCGGCGTTCCTTGTTGACTTCGATGGGCGATGCGATTTCAAACGGGTCCGGGATCCCGCCGTAATAGAAGTCACGGGCAGGCTGTCCGTTTTCATCATAGAGAATATATTCGGGATGTTTTCTGACTTCTTCGATTCCCTGTTGCGCGGCGAATGCTTTTGCCTGATAGAAAGAGAGAATGTGTCCCATTCCTTTTTTTCTGTGATTGAGTATACCTTTACGGACTTTCCATCTCATGTGGTAGCGGGGTTGTGCGGAAAGGTATTCCAGATCGTTGGTCTTTTTGACCCCGAAGTCAGAAGTTTCTGCGGCAAAGAAATGGCTGAAGTTCTGATATTTTCCGGTGCCGTGCATCATGACACGCATGAATTCTTTTGCCACCTGGAAATATTCTTTCGCCGCTGCATTGTGCTTGGGATCTTTTGCCGTAAAGGAGATCGAGAGTTCCCGTCCGAACGTTTCCTTGCCGACCGGGAAGGAGACATTGAACGTATTGGCTCCCGGTTTCAGAACCACATTGCTTTTCCGGATCAGGCGTTCGGAATTGATGTCGTATCCCAGCTTGATCGTAACGGTTCCGGAAATGTTGGTATTGGTTGAGTTGAGAATGGTGTAACGGGCGGAGCCGTTATTCCCTTCCTCATACCGGATTTTTCCGGGTTTGATGTTGGTAATGACGACAGGTTCAGCCGCTTTTTTTACCGTGACCTTTTTTGCTGCGGGGGCTTTGATTGCCGCAGTACCGGGAAATTGGATCTTCTCTCTCATAATGGCTGCAACCGCGGCGGAGACGGTATTCATCCGGTTCCAGTGGTCAACCTTGATGGTTTTCACGCCATCGGTGAGGATGTAGGGGCGTAATTCGCCGGAATATTTGTACAATGCCTGAGCATCGGCATGATTCTTGTTTTTAGCGGCAAAAGTCTTAAGCGCGGCATCCTTTTCTTTATAAATAGCGATGAATTTTTTTGTGTTATCATCGATGGCAATTTCTTTTTTATTGCAGACAAAAAGTTTGTTGTTGCGCAGTTGCTTTTCGATATTCGCAAGAGTCAGATAAAGGCCTGCCGGATTGTGCAGCGTGATTTCATCCAGTTCGATGATCCCTTTGTATGCGGAGAAGAAGGGGTGTACTTGAGTGACCTCTGCGGGAACCGGGAAGCGGAGTGTATACCGGGTCCATGTATCACTGTTGATTTGCAGATACTGAGATTTTACGCCTTTCTGTTCCGGAATGAATCTGGTCTTGCCATCTTCTTTCTTTCCATAGTTCCAAAATCCGATGCGGACTGTTCCCTTACCGCGCAAGTAAACTTCCAGCACAATATCGCCTTTGAGATTGGAACCGTGATAGCCGCGGATCAAGGCGGGTTGAGTCAGACGGACACTGGTTCCTCTGACGCTGTCCGTGCGTGAAAATTCGATTTTCCCTTTGCCGGGTGAGGAATACCAGTAATGAGGCCATTGATTTGCATCAGGGCAAATCAGACCTTTTTGCCGCCATTGATCCACGCTTTTCTGGACGGGCGGTTTGCCGCCTGAACGGTTAAATCCGGCATTGCGGACATTTACGGCATAGACGGGCAGTACAGCCAACGCTGTCAATAACAATAATACTTTCTTCATTTTCCGTATACCTTATTTTATAATATTTGAACAATTTTTCATGAATGTGAACCAGCCATCCCAAAGCCACCAGGGATTTTTCGGTGTACCGAAGGGTGTGATGGTACAGGCAATTACGGTTCCTTTGCCGTATTTGTATTTGACAATACCCGGTTTGCCGTTACTCAATTCGGCAAGGACGACTGCGCCTTTTTTGAGTTTGACATCATGATACCACTGAACCTGAGGCTGTTTGCTGAAATCAACCCCTTTGAGCAGGGGATCGTCCGTCTTTTTGCGGAGGATGAGAGTTTTGCCTTTGCCCACCCATGTGAAATCGAAGGGTTTCATATTTTCAAAGGGGACGATTTTTTCAAAGCCGGTGCCGGTAAACGCTCCATTCCCGTATGCGTAGAAACCGCCGGTAATGATCAGGGTTCCGCCGTGTTCCACGTAATCTTTCAGCATTTCTGTACTTTGATAGCCGATGGATTTGAAGTTGACGTTGCACATGAACATGACACGGTATGTGAACAGATTTTCGTATTGAGCGGGGAATGTACTCATGCCCAGGGGGTGTGCATTGCTCCATTCCAGTTTTGTATTTTTTTCATGACGGAATGTTTCATAAATCTTCAGATGGTCCGTAAACATACCGAACATGACAAAGATTTTCTTATCCGTATTCTTGAATTTCCGGATCTTGGAAAAATCCGGTTTGTCAAAGTGTTTGACTTTTACCGGCTGTTTCATGCTGTAAGAGAGTTCTTTACTGCCGGCAAGTGCCGCAGCACCCTGTCCCACCTGAGCATAGTTGTAACGGCGGTTGAATTCCGACTCTTCATCCAGATAATTGTATTCAAAGACCTGATTGATGCCTTGTCCTGTAATGGTTCCGCGGAGAATCACTTCTTTTTCGGAATCGAATTTTACGGTGTAACGCTGAATCTTGTCACCCAATTCTTTGACTTTGAAATCTTTTTCCATCAGGATCCGCTTGGAGGCAAGGTCAAGGATTTTGATATTGACGTTCAAATTTTTATTTGTTTTGAAACGGGAGATCAATTCCAATTGCGCTGTCACGGCTTTCCCTTTTTTATCAATGGAAAAACCGGCAGCGATCCCGTCTTTCACACCGCAGAACCGTTCCATGCCGATGACCGGATAGATATAATAGGTTGTTTTGAAATTTTTTCCGGGATTGATCATGACCGGATCCATCATCCATTCTGCTGTCTGACCGGAAGTGTATATGCGATCCAGATAGTTGTAATCGAATTCAAAAACAAGAGCTTTTTTTGTTTTGAATGTATTGTATGCCATCCAGCCTGCTGTCGGTTCCCGGACCCAATCGGGACCTTGCGGTTTTCTTGCATTCAGCAATAATGTTCTGCCGGTGATCCCATCGGTGGATGGAATATCCCAGCGGCGGCTCTGTTCATCCAAATCGGTAAAATGGTGCTGTGCATAATAGCCGATCGCGCGGGGATTTTTGGTCGGATTGCTGAATTCCATATCCACACGGACAACATCATTGTTATCTGTGATGGTGATGGTTTTTGCGATAATCAAATCTTTCAATTCGGAGTCCGTCGGCATCTTTAATGAGCGGGAGGCTGTTGATGAACCTTTACCACCGCCTTTTGCCGGAACTTTGATCCAGAGCTTAATGGAGGCTTTCCCTTTGCCGGGGATCATTTTGCTGTTATAGGGCAAATGCATCAATCCGCTGGGCCAGTCATATTTGCTCCAGTGATCCATAAAGAATCCAAGATGATTTTTTCCTACCAGTTCTTTTTTCTGATCTTTAAGATAGTAACGGACACCGCGTCCGCCATTTGCGGGGTTGACACTGAGAATGAGCTTTTCGTTTTCCAATGTCAGTACATTGTTTCCCATATATTTTTCCTGCCGTACGGTCGTTGCGCAGAAACAGGAAAAACAGGAAAAAACTGTAAGAATGAGTAGTGAACTTTTCATTTCTAACAATTTACCTTTCTTGTTATTATGTTGAAAATTATGCTTGTTAAAGTCAAAATGCCCCTGATCCATTTTTTTATGGATTATTTTTTTTACTTGCGGGCTGGCATCAATTTATAAAATTTACTTGACCGCTTTATAATTTGCACTCATCGACCAGACGTTGGTGATGCTGTTGTATGCTGACCCGGGACAGCAGGAACGTCCTGTTATGGTTTGCACGTGTCCATCACGGAACGTGACATTGGAACGTTTGTTGTGGCGCAAATCGGTACGGTCACGCCAGTCACTGTATGTTACCATATATAAAGAGGAGGTGCCGTGTCTCCGGTGGTCATCCTTGAGATATGCTACATTGTCGGTTCCTGCCAGAATGATAGATTCGCCGAATAATGTACTCAAACTGAGCGGGCGATTTGAGTTTTTCTTTGATGCTTTTTTAGGTGTCCCGTACACGGATAAAGAGGTTCCATTTGCTTTTATACTGCCCACTTCCATCGGGCTGATACCGTATGAACTGGCGACCATAAATTTTTTACCCGGTTCATAAGCAGGTTTCCCCAATATGCCGGTACTGCTTGAGGTCAACCCCGGACGGGCAGGACAGCGCAGGACAAGCGGTCCACCGGTGGGGCTGTAAGCGGCTCTTATGAGATTGGGGACCGATGAACCCAAATAAGGCCAAAGCTGTCCGAATGTGGTATCTGCTTTGGAACCGATGAAATCGTAACCATTGGATTCGGCAATCATGTCTTTTTCATAGATCACCGGGTAAAAATCGTTATAATCGCCGGTGTACATGGAAGTGAATACACCCAACTGCTTCATGTTGGAGGAACAATTTGCGACCGTGCTGGCATCTTTGACTTTTCCCAATGCGGGCAGCAGCATGGCAGCCAGAATGGCGATTATCGCAATGACGACCAGCAATTCGATCAAGGTAAACAATTGTTTCTTCATTTTTTTCGTCTCCTGTTAATTTTTTTTGAGATAAACACTCACTGTTGTCCGTAAAAAATTATCGGACTGTAATGATTATTTATTATTTTTTTCTGTGAATGACGAGTTCCGGTTCGATCAAAATTTTCCGTTCTTTACATTTTCCGGTAAGCATGTCTACTGCAGTTCCGAGAATCTTCGATAATTGAAAATCAAACGAATCAATGCCGTGTCCTTCTGCATACGGTGTATTGTATTGCGACAATAATGCAACTGTGTCCGGATCGACCCCTATATCCCGGAGAATGGGCAGTTCCTGCTTTGCTGTCACGGAATCCATTTCCGTGAATATACCGTATGTTTTGCTTTTATCTTCCAGAGCAATCCGCATCATATCGGCATGAGATGCTCCCCCGTGTGTACGCCAGAACAATGATTCGTCAAATTCTATACCTGTCTTTGCCGCTTCTTCTTTGATCGCAAGCATACATTGTACCTGACAGGAAGAATGGATGCCAGTATATTTCGGTTCAGATAATGCGGGAAACAAAATCTTTTTTACTCCCCGTTTTGCAAAATATTGTACTGCTTGCCGTCCCATGCTTGCAATATCTGGCAGAACATACCGGCAGAACGGCAAATCTTCCGGATAATGATAATGGTGTATGAAGACGGAATTTTGAAAACGCAATGGTTTTTCTTTCAGATAATCATAAGGAAAATTTCCTTCGCCGATAAACAGAAAACCGTATGGCTGGCTCGTCCGGATGATCCGTTCCAGCGAAGAAATAATGTCGTACGTTTCATACACGATCATCTGATTGACCAGGATCGGAAACAGATCATGCGCTTGAAGAAGCTGATCCAGTTGACGGACCAAATCGGAGAAAAAGTGTCCTACCGTAACTGAGACCAGCGGAACACCGTTGCTTGGCGGTGCCGTGAGCGTTTTTTTGACAATTGTCCCACGCATGGGCGCGCGCGTCAGCAAGCCTTCTGACACAAGTTGATTCAAGCCTTGTGCAACGGTATGTTTATTGACCTTGAATTGCTCCGAGAGTTCTGTATCCGGCGGCAATTGATCGCCTTGCATATAACGGCCTTCCTGCAGCCATTTCCGGACCATATCAGCAATGATATCATGCTTGAATTTCAAATTGTTCATACTATTTGTCCTATTTAGATGAAATATATAGCCTATTATTAGACTAAATATAGCCTATATAAAACAAAAAGTCAAGAGCAAATTTAAAAAAAATCAAAAAAAGTTGAGGTGATTTCAAAAGTCCGGCAAAATTTGACTGAAAAAGGATTGTTGAAGAGATGGAAATGGTAGTTTGTTCCGGCGTCGCCATACGGCTATGCCGTGACAAGGCGTGGAAAATAACCATCCACCTTCGCCAAGGCTACGGCGGAC
>JAFVSW010000279.1 GCA_017503545.1 Lentisphaeria bacterium
CCTGTCAGGACTTGTTTTTCGATTGATCCGTGGTTCTTCGTGCAGTTGCGACTTTTGGATAATATTCCTGCTTATAAACAAAAATCTGACAAAATCACTTTTTCAAAAATCAATTACCTCTGAGGTAATTTCAAAAGTCCGGCAAAATTTGACTGAAAAAAGATTGTTGATGAGATGAAAATGGTAGTTTGAGCGTGGCTATTCGTAGAATAACCACCGAAAACGCTCCGTTTTCAGATCGCAACAAGGTTTTTCAGACATTTTTGAAGACTTTTGAAATTACCTCGTTATTGCTGAAGAAGAAGACGGAAAAAGAACAGGCTGTTATCATGTTCCAGAGAATCACCTTTGGTATATACCAGTTCCGGCAGGTAAAAAACATCGTGCAGCCGGATCCCTTCCGATGGAAAATAATGATACAGTTTTTCACAGTGATTCCATGCCGAAAGAGTTTGCTCCTCACTGCCGGAACGGTAACGGTCCACCAGCAGTAATGTCACACTCAATTCCCGTAAAGGCGGACTCTGTTTCAGAAAACGCATTTCCTCCAGAAATACAATGATTGCCGGTAATGAGGTTCTGCCGATGGTTTGTACTTCCCGGATCATTTGTTCCGGTGTCCGCGCCGAGGAACAGCGCACGACAGGGAAATCCGCACCGATATGCCGGCGGATATCCCCATAGATCTCCGATAAATTACGCATGATATACTCCTTGATTTTGTGAAACTCTATAAAGGCGGAAAAAGCCAATACGTTTCACAAAAAAACAGGAATAATCATGCCGGAATTGCCTCTGAACAGTTACTTTTTCTTTTCCGGTTCATTCTTCGGGTCCGGGGCGGTGGAATCCAGTTTTTTCACCACATAATCGTTTGCTTTCCGGATCTTCAAAACTTTCTTGAGCGTACGGGAACGGCGTTTCAGATAATCCTTACTGTTCAAATTGGTAAGAACAAAGAAAATACGTTCCTGTCCGGTCAGAATCGTCACTTCACAGCCGGATCCGAACCGCAACGGGTACGGTTCATCCACAAGAAGAAGTTTCACCGGGTAAAAACGCTGTCCATCCACCGTAATCGGCAGTTGATACACAAATTCAACTTCTCCGATAAAATATCCAAAGTCCAAATAGTTGTACTGACTGCTGCTGATCCGGGCGCGCTGCCCCGGTTCCACTTTATAAATCAGATTTTCACTGATCAGAGCCACAATTTTTTTATTCTTGTTTGCCGCGAATTTAACAATCACATCCCCCTTGCTGTAATAATTACCGGGGCGCGGCGGGATATCCGTCACAATCCCATCATCCGGGGCGACCATGATATAATCTTCCAGATGGCGTTCCGCACTTTTGAGCGCAGTCAGCATACCGGCATGCTGCTGGCGGAGTTTTTTCAGTTCAAATTCGGCTTTATCAATGATTTCCTGCACCAACCCTTTCTGGAGTTTGCCCCAGTCTTCTTCCAATCGTTCCGCATTCATTTTATTGGAAAGGTGGTCCATTTCCACTTTAATAAATTCTTTCTGGGAAATCGCATTCTGTTTATACAGTGTCGTATACGCATTCAATTCGATCTGGGAACGGCGCAGTTTCTCTTTCGCTTCCCGCAGAAGGTTTTCCGTATGACGGAAATGAGCGGGCAGCGGGTCTTTCCGGAGAATGTCCAAATCTTTTTCCTTGATCTTGATCGCTGTTTCCAATTCGTTCAATTCGTGCTTGATACGGGCGATCTCATCCCGTTGATTACGATCGTCAAACCGTAACAGCAATTCACCGGCGGATACCTGTTCCCCCGCATGTTTGCAGATTTGTACGGTATTGGCACTGACCAATGCTTTCAATTCATATTCCCGAATCCCGGCGACCTGTCCGTTACCGGAAACTTCATCATCCATCTTACCGAAGAACGCAGCACCGAGCATGACGAGCAGAAGAAGGAGGATAACACCGACGATCCGGCGAAAGATTTTCAACTGACGTTGGATATTGATCTTTTCCTGTTGCATGATTCTATCTCCTTGCCTTACATATTCTTTGCCATTTTGCGCTGTTTTTCGTACAGGGTCAGATAAACACCCGGCTGGCTGACCAATTCGTCATGCGTACCCTGCTGGACGATCTTGCCGTTCTGCATCACAACGATCACGTCGGAATTCCGGATGGTGGAAAGACGGTGTGCGATGATGATCGTTGTTTTCCCTTCCATCATACGGTCAAGAGCTTCCTGCACCAAAGCTTCGGAGAGTGTATCCAATGCGCTGGTCGCTTCGTCAAAGATCAAAATGGAAGGATTCTTCAGGATCGCGCGGGCAATGGCAAGGCGTTGTTTCTGCCCGCCGGAAAGAGAAGCACCGTTTTCCCCGATGACCGTTTCGTATCCATCCGGGAGATCATTAACGAATTCCTCCACGTTGGCAAGGCGTGCGGCATTTTCGATTTCCTCATCGGTCGCATCCGGTTTGGCATACGCAATATTTTTACGGATGGAACCGGCAAACAGAAACGGTTCCTGCAAAACCACACCGATACGGCTGCGGTATTCTTCCAGACGCAAACGGCGCAAATCAATGTTATCCACACGGATCGAACCGCTGTCCACATCATAAAAACGCAAAAGCAAATTCAGCATAGTAGATTTTCCGGATCCGGAGGGACCGACAAGAGCGACTTTCTGCCCCGGTTTGATTGTCAGATTGAATTCGTTGATCGTGGGGACATGATCGTCTTTCTTGTAATAAAAATTGACATCCCGGAACTCAATATGACCGGTAAGTTCCGGCAGCGGAACCGGTTTTTCCGGATCCTGAATCTCCGGTACCTGATCCAGCAGATGCACCACACGGGATGCACCGACAACCCCCTGGGATACGGTTGCCGCCATGGCAGACAGTGCCAAAATCGGTGTCAGGATCATCCCCACATAACTGTAAAACGCCACGAATTCCCCGATGGAGATATTGCCGTTCTGTACATACCGGATCCCCACCCCGATCGTACAGAGATACGTCAGAACCGTAAGGATATCGCTGGCAGCGGCAAGATAAATATTATCCACAGTCACACGCATCTGCAATTCCACCATAGGGCGCAGATTACGGAAAAACCGGCGGCTTTCCGCATGTTCTTTTGCAAAGGATTTCACCACTTTCACCCCGGAAAGCGATTCGGAAAGATTCGCTGAAATCTCCGACATCTTTTCCTGAATAAGCATGTAATCGGACCGCAAAATACCGCGGAAGTAATAGAAATTCAAGTAATGCAGCGGTAACGTCAGGAGGACGACCAATGCCATCTGCCAGTTGATGAAAAACAGAAGCATGGTAACAAGCATAAGCTGAAAAAGCTGTTCTGTCGCACGCTGAATGGTTGCCATCAGCATATTCAGCATCGCAACGTCACCGATCACGTTGGAAATCAGTTTCCCGGTACGGTATTCCTGATAAAAACGCAATGACAGACTTTGCAGATGCTTGAACACTTTCTGACGGACATCCACAATCAAACGGATACCGGCATAATCCATCAGGTAGGTGGCAACATAGCGCAGCAGGAAACGTACCAGATAAATGATGACCAGGGCACCGCACATGAACCAGAACAGAAGATAATCCGCATTCGGCAATACGCGGTCAATGGTGATCTTCAATACCCACGGCATGACCAAACCGATCATATTGAACAGGATGAAAGTCACAGTACCAAAGATCATCAGAAATTTATATTTCCCGAAGATCTTGAAAATTTTGCCCAAAGGCTGTTTTTCATAACGGTTAAGAATGTCACGTTCCGAACTGTTGTGAGCTTTTGCCATGATTGGTGGATCCTTCTTCTTCTTCAGTGTGGGAAAAAAGTACACACTGAAACAAGTGTTTTATGTTATTTTGGTGGATTTTTGTGGAAGTATTTGTTTAATTGGAAGAGCAGTATGAATTCCGTAGGTTGGTTTTCATCATTCTGCCAATAAGATACAATCAAAAAGCAGGAAGTCAACCCGAAAAAAAACTTTTTTTAAAATATTTTTTTTACAACTTGTAAATCTCCCATTCCGGTGATAGAGTAATGTCTTATCTTTTTTTCGCATAAATGCAGGAGGTTCACAATGGATAAGAAAAAATCTGTTTTTGCTCTCATCGCTTTACTCATTACTGCTGTAATTTGGGGACTTTCCTATTCCGCACAAGCCAAAGCAATGGATCATTTACAACCGCTCATCTTCGTTTCCCTCCGCTATTTTGCCGGGGCGTTGCTCGTTTTGATACCCGTCCTTTTCCGCTTGAAAAAAACGCCGTTCCAGCAAAAAATCATTCTGCCCGGTGCGATTTGCGGGGTCTGTCTCGCCGGAGGGGAAATCCTTCAGCAATTCGGACTGCTTTACACTTCTGCGGGGAAAGCCGGATTCCTTACCGCACTGTATGTGATCATGATCCCCGTAATCGGCATGTTTTTGAAGAAAAAATCCACATTCCGTATTTGGAGTGCAGCGGTTCTTTCCGTTGCCGGATCTTATATGCTTTGTTACACGGGAGCTGTGGAAGCCATCAGCAACAAAGGGGATTTTCTGATGATTTTATGCGCCCTTTTCTTTGCTTTTCAATTTATTGCCATTGCAAAATTTGCTCCGGATGCCGACACATTCCAATTTGCATTCATCCAATTTCTCACTGTCGCCATTCTCTCCGGTATCGCAACCGTTATTGCCGGGGAAACATGGTCTGCCGCCGGAATCATGGGCGGAATGATGCCTTTATTGTATTGCGGGCTGATTGCCATCGGACTTGCCTGTACCATTCAAGTCGGCGCACAAAAATACGTTCACCCGGCAACCGCATCCATTGTACTCAGCACGGCATCTGTTTTTGCCGTGATATGGGGCTGTCTGTTGTTGGGGGAAAAATATTCCACGCTCAATCTGCTCGGATGCGCTGCCATTCTTGCCGCCGTCGTTCTGGTCCAACTGCCGGAGAAAAAGGCGTAAACGGCTCAGAAATTGAAATGTTCGTATTTATTGGCAAAAAAAATCCCGGAATACCCTCAGGCAAACCATCAATACCAGATAATCTGCCGAAGTTATCCGGGATTTTCTGAATGAAAAACAGACCCCGCTATCAGGCGATAGCGTTTGTCACCAATGCAGTGAAGGAATCTGCTTTGAGAGCAGCACCGCCGATCAGACCGCCATCAATGTCAGCCTGAGCAACAAGAGCCTGTGCATTTTCCGGTTTCATGCTGCCTCCGTACTGAATGACCATTGCGTCTGCAATTTCCTGATTGTAGAGAGCTGCGATGGTTTTGCGGATGAATGCATGAGTTTCTTCTGCCATTTCGGGAGTAGCAGTTTTGCCGGTACCGATAGCCCAAACCGGTTCGTAAGCAATGGTGATCTGATCCATTTTGCATTCGCAAATGTCAGCAAAAGCACCTTTGATCTGCTGTTCGAGAACGGCTTCTGTTTTGTTGCCTTCCCGTTCTTCCAATGTTTCACCGATGCAGAGGATCGGTTTCAGACCGTTGGCAAGAGCTGCCTGCATACGTTTGTTGACCGTTTCATCGGTTTCACCGAAGTACTGACGGCGTTCGCTGTGACCGATAATCACATATTCCACACCGATTTCTTTGAGCATTGCGCCGGAAATTTCACCGGTGAATGCGCCGTTTTCTGCCCAGTGAATGTTCTGTGCACCAACTTTGACGTTGGAACCTTTGAGGACTTCCACTGCGGTTGCCAGACTGGTGAAGGTGGGGCATACTGCAACTTCCACTTTACCTGCGAGAGGTGCAAGGGATTCTTTCAGAGCTTCGCAAAGTGCTTTTGCTTCTGCTGCAGTTTTGTTCATTTTCCAGTTACCGGCGATGAATACTTTTCTTGCCATTGTTCTTTCTCCTGTTAAAAGTTTATATTGTGTTAGTTGGTTTTGTTTATTCTATATGTCTGAACCTGTTCCGCAAATTTCTGACTCCGCATAAAACTGTCAGAAAGAAATTCACGTACTTGCGATTCAGGCTGTTCTTTCAAAGTCTTGTCATAATACGGCGTATTCGGCATCAATACTTCCAGACTGATCGGGCGGATACTGCCGTCACGCCCCGGCGTAAAGTAAGAAGATTCCGCCAGAATTTTTGCCAATCGATTCCAATCAATGCTGCCTGCAAACAATTCACGGTGCTGATCGCCTGTCCCGTCATTGTCATGCAAATGCATCGCTTTCAAACGGTGTTTCCATTTTTCCAGATGATCCAATCCGTCACCGGGGCGCGGCGGATCATACGTCCAGCGGTCACCCACGTTGCCGTGTCCGGAATCATAAATCAACCCGGCATATTTTTCCGGATACCGGTTCAGAATCCCGGAGATGGTTTCAAAAGTATCGCAAACCGTATTTTCCACTGCGATTGCACAATTGTATTTTTCACAATACGGCATCAATTCATCCAGAGATCTGCAGACGGCATCATAACAGGCATCAATCGGCGGACGCTGTTCCGGCGTGGTAACAGTCCGATACCAGGGAATATGCATCACGACGACACCGCTGCCGCCCATGGCATCCATCATCTGAAGGCGGTTCAATACCAGTTCCACACCGGCTTTCCGCTGATATTCAACGGGAGAATACCAGGATTTTTCCTGCCCTTCCGAGCCATGAATATCGGTCAGTCCCAATCCAAATTCTTTCAGCCATTTGCTGCACTGCTCAATTTCATATTTTCCATAGAGAAAATCGGTGTTCCAGTGATGACACCAATGCACATGGGTAAAACCGGCTTCCGCAATCATTTTCAATTGAAAAACCGGACTCCCTGTACTTTCCAGAAAATTTGTGGCAAATGCAACATCCATGTCTGTCAATCCTTAACAGAAACGTTTTGTCATCCGGGCAACTTTGCAGCCGCGTTCATACGCATCTTTCAGGAATGATAACTGCGCTTCCGGTGTCTGATCCACAATGTGCAGTTCCTGATTCATAAACGGAGTATAGCGCATGCTGAGTTCAAAACTCAACATCTCACGTTGATATCCCGATGCATCCAGCAATTCTGCCACCCGCTGCCAATCCACATTGCCGTAAAACGGCGGTTGATGCTGGTCGCCACTGTGATCATTGTCATTCAAATGCAATGCCATCAAACGGTCTTTTACCGGTTCAAGGCGGTCAAGCCCTTTTGCTTCCCGAATATTTCCGTGACCGGAATCGTAAGTGATCCCCAACCATTTTGCATCGTACTTCGGCATCAGCAAATGGATTGATTCAAATGTATCGTCCGGAATGTTTTCCACGGCGATCGGACAATTGTATTTTTCGCAATACGGCATCAATTCATCCAATGTGCGGTACAATGCTTCCAGCTTCGCAGCAATCGCGGATTCCGTACGCTGTTCTTCCGTCCAAGTCGAACGGTATGCCGGAATATGCATCATCAGAGAACCGATCCCTCCCAATTCCGCAAACATTTCCATGCGGTTGCGGACAAGAAGAACTCCCGCCTGACGGCTTGTTTCATCGGTACTGTACCAACATTTTTCATTTCCGTCGGATCCATGAATATCCAGCAGGGTCAAACCAAAATCCTGAAATGCTTTTTTGATTGCACGTAATTCCGGTTCCGTGTAGAAAAAATCGGTATTCCAGTGGTGACACCAATGGATATGAGTAAAACCGGCTTCCGCAATCGCTTTCAAACGAGGTACGGGATTTCCCACGCTGCCGCAATAGTCTGAGTTGATCGCAATTTTCATAAGAGGGGAATTCTTTCTCAATAAAAATGTAAAACTGATCCCGGCACAATGCGTCCGGGATCAGCTGATATTATGAATTATTTATCGTTGAGTGCAACGATACCGGGAAGCTGTTTGCCTTCCAGGAATTCCAGAGATGCACCACCACCGGTGGAGATGTGGGACATCTTGGGAGCAAGACCGCTCTTGTTGACAGCGGAAACAGAGTCACCGCCGCCGATGATGGAAACGCCGCCGTTGGCTTTCACTTCTGCCACAGCTTCGCAGACACCAAAGGTACCTTTATTGAAGTTGGACATTTCGAAGCAGCCCATCGGACCGTTCCAGACAACTGTCTTGGCACTCTTGATGGCTTCGGAATACAGTTTAACAGTTTCCGGACCGATATCAAGACCCATCCAGCCTTCCGGAATGTTCTGACCGACAACCTGGATGTTTGCATCATTGCTGAATGCATCCGCAGCCACGTTGTCAACAGGGAGCAGGAAGTTGACGCCCAGTTCTTTTGCCTTGGCGATCATGTCTTTTGCATACTGGAGCTGATCTTCTTCGCAGAGAGATTTACCGACTTCGCAGCCCATTGCTTTGAGGAAGGTATATGCCATACCGCCGCCGATGATCAGAGTATTGACTTTGGTCAGCAGGTTGTTGACAACAGCCAGTTTATCGGAAACTTTGGCACCGCCGAGGATTGCAACGAACGGACGGACCGGGTTTTCCACTGCATTGCCCAGGTATTCGATTTCTTTTTCCATGAGGAAACCGGCAACGGAAACCGGGATGTATTTTGTGATAACAGCGGTGGAAGCATGAGCGCGGTGAGCTGTACCGAATGCGTCATTGCAATAGATATCGCCGTAAGAAGCGAGTTTCTTGGCGAGTTCTTTCTGCTGTTCTTTGAGAGCAGCTTTGGCAGCCTTGAAATCTTCTTCGCTTTCGCCGTCTTTCTGTTTGCGTTTTGCCTGTTCTTCTTTGTGATAACGGGTATTTTCCAACATCACAATGTCGCCGTCTTTCATTGCAGCAACTTCTGCATCAGCAGCAGCGCAATCAGCAGCAAACACGATTTCTTTGCCCAACAGTTTGGAAAGATAATCTGCAACGGTTTTCAGAGTGGTATCGCCGGTGATACCTTTTTCATCGGGACGACCCAGGTGGCTCATCAGAATGAGGCTGCCGCCCTGTTCCAGAACGTACTGAATGGAGGGCAATGCGCCTTTGATACGGGTATCGTCTGTGATCACGCCGTTTTTGACGGGGACGTTGAAGTCAACGCGCATGATGACCTTTTTGCCTTTAAGATCCACATCGCGGAGTGTTTTTTTTGCAAAAGCCATGATAAATGATCCTTATGATTTAAGATTCAAGAAAAAAACCCGGAACGGTCCGATTGGCTCGGGCTCAGCTCCGGGTTTCTGTAATTAATGCAATCCAGAAAGATTACTTGGAGATGACGCGTGCCATTTCCAGAACTTTGTTGGAGTAGCCCCATTCGTTGTCATACCAGGAGCAGACTTTGACGAAGGTCTTGTCGAGCTGGATACCGGCTTTGACGTCGAAGATGGAGGTACGGGCATCGCCGCGGAAGTCTGTGGAGACAACGGCTTCGTCGGTGTAACCGAGGATGCCTTTGAGTTCGCCTTCAGAAGCTTCTTTCATTGCAGCGCAGATTTCTTCGTAGGTAGCTTCTGTGTTCAGTTCCACTGTCAGGTCGACGAAAGAAACGTCGGAAGTGGGAACGCGGACAGACATACCAGTGAGTTTGCCGTTCAATTCAGGAAGAACTTTACCCACAGCTTTGGCAGCGCCAGTGGAGGAGGGGATCATGTTTTCGAGAATACCACGGCCGCCGCGCCAGTCTTTCTTGGAAGGACCGTCAACGGTTTTCTGGGTAGCTGTTGCAGCATGGATGGTGGTCATGAGACCGCGTTTGATACCGAATTTGTCGTTGAGGACTTTGGAGATCGGTGCCAAGCAGTTGGTTGTGCAGGATGCGTTGGAGATGATGTCCTGACCTGCGTATGTTTTGTCGTTAACACCATAGACGAACATGGGAGTTGCGTCTTTGGAAGGAGCAGACATGATAACTTTCTTTGCGCCTGCTTCGATGTGTTTGCGGGCTTTTGCATCTTCGAGGAAGAGACCGGTGGATTCAACAACAACTTCTGCACCGACTTCGTTCCATTTCAGGTTAGCGGGATCCATTTCCTGGGTCAAACGGATTTTGTTGCCGTTGACGATCAGGTTGCTGCCATCGACTTCGATGGTACCGTCGAAGATACCATGAACAGAGTCATATTTCAGCATGTACGCAAGGTATTCCGGATCGAGAAGGTCGTTGATACCGACGATCTGGATGTCATTTGCGAAGTTTTTCACTGCAGCACGGAAAACCATCCGGCCGATTCTTCCGAATCCATTGATTCCGACTTTGATTGCCATTGTGCGCTCCTTTATGTTTGCGTTTTTTGGTTGGCTTTTATTGGTTAAAGCTCACTTACTTTCCTATTAATATAACACCTTTTTTTCTTTTTTCAAGAAAACTTCGATAAAAAAAGGACTTTTTAATCTTTTTTCACTCTTTTATAGCTGTTTTATATCTCTTTTTTATTTGCAAATCATTGAATGTATGATATAGTAATGTTTGGTTATCATTTTTTCAACCATTTTAATATAAGGTGTATCAACATGGCACGTCATTTTGAAATCAGAGCAGTCCAGATGGACTTGGCACGTCAGATGGAAACAGTGGATTTTATCTGTAATTTCATCGATTTTATCGCAGAAAACAATTACAACACTCTCTTCCTTTATCTGGAATGGCGCGTCCGTACCAAAACTGTCGACCTCGGCGCAAAAAACGGCTATTCCGCCGCCGAAATCAAGAAAATTGTCAAATACGCCGAAACCAGAGGCATCGATGTCATCCCCGGTCTCGCTTCCATCGGTCACGCCGAATTGCTCCTGAGTGATCCCAAATTTGCTCACCTCTGCGAACTCCATGGCGATATCAAAGGCAGACTCGGAGGATCACCAAAAATGGAATTCTGTCTCTCCAATCCGGATGTCAAAACATTCCTCGAAAAATATTTCTCTGAAATCGCAGAACTCTTCCCGTCCCCCTACATGCACATCGGCGGCGACGAATCTTTCAATATCGGATACTGCAAAGAATGTGCAAAAAAAGCCGAAACTTATGACGGCGAACAGAAACTCTACGGCGATATGGTACACTTCTTCCATTCCGTCGTCACCGGAAAACTCGGCAAACGCATCATGATGTGGGATGATATGTACGAACTCTATCCCGATGCATTCGATACCTTCCCCAAAGATATCATCATGGTCAATTGGCTGTACGGAAAAAATATCACCGGCTGGTGCGGTCATTTCTCCAATCTCGAATTCAAAGATCAGCTCGCATATTATGAAAAACAAGGCTTCGATTACCTCATCGCCCCCGCTGATTATTTCCTCAGTAACAGCGAAACGTTTACTGCCCTCGTCGAAAACAGAAACTGTCTCGGCGGACTCCTCACTATTTGGGAAAAGAAAAATACGCTCCTTTACAAATATTTCCCCGTCATTGCCGCCGTCGGCAACCTCTGGGATAATATCGGACAGAACAGCGAACTGGTATTTCACAGCGCACTTTCCAAACTCTTCAATACCGATGACGAAACATTTCTCCATGCCATCGAACAGTATATGGAAATCCGGCCAAAAGGCTCATTCCCCGGTAACGATACCGTCACCCTGCACGGCTTCACCGGTCCCGACTGGTTCATGATGCGCGCTCTGCGTACCATCGCCGATATCCTGATGAAAAAACAGGATCAGTTCAACAGCTCTCTCGCAAACGCCATTCTCGATGACCTCATCGCCGACTTGCTCATGCAGGAAGCAAGTGCCCGTCTCCATATCGCGTCCTTCAAGTTGATCAATGGACAGAATGCAGAATCCTTTGACGAAATTGCTGCCGATATCGCCGCCGTCTGGGAACACAATATCGAAGTCTGCAAACAGACCCGCACAAAAGAAAATGCCGATCATTTCCGCTCCGTTCAGGAACGCTGCATGAAATTGATCGCCGATTTCCAGGATAATATGGAAAATTGCGGCAAAATGAAGGTCCTTTTCTGTCTCCCCGACCTCTACGAAGCGCAATTCGTCAAATTCCGGATCAAATCCGGCGGCAAGTGGAAAGATCTTGAACAGGGTGTTTATAAATACATGAACGAATCCCTGTACAATAAAGTCTTCTTCATCCCCAATAATATTTCCGTTCAGGAAATCGAAATCTCTTCCTGGGGATTCGGCGGTCAGGGTATCTGCCACGTTTCCGTGGAAAACAGCAAAGGTAAATTCGTTCCGGAAGCCATTACATTCACTTCCGGGGATGTCTCTCATCCCGATTACATCCTCACTCCCGATGCAACCTTTGCATATCTCGGATTCCAGAAAACGCTGGAAGGATTCTATGACCGGACAAAAGCAAAAACCATTCATACAGTCCGCATGACCATGAAAAAGGTTTGAGCCACGACGGCATAAGCCATACGAAAAGTCAAAGCCGCGGCATGAAAACTGCCGCGGCTTTTTTGTGTTTGTAGGCAAAGTCAAAAGAGTTTTTTATACGGAGTTATCCTCCGTATATCTCCGTATAAGCGCACCTCCAACCCGTCTCTACGCCCTGATCATTGAACTGGAACAAGGGCGAGGCGGCCCCATTCGTCAGGTTCGCACATACCAGCCGCCGGTTCGCTTTGAACCGCGGTACTCTATTTTTTCGTCATTGGTCAGACGTTTGATGATGCGATCTATCGTCCGCAGAGAGATTCCGGTAACTCTGAACTCTGTCCGTTTATTGTAATCAAACACCGGCAGCAGATGACAACTGAATGACAAGGCGGCTTTTCTCTGGCCCATTTCCGCCGCCTGACGGCGTAATTCAGAGATTGTAACATCTTCTTTCCCTTGAAAAACCGGGATGATATTGATCAAATTCAACTGTTTCATAATGGCAGTAACCTTTCTGAATATGTTTATACCATACCATAGCACATATCCGTGAAAAATCCAGCAGATAATTGCAAAAAAACAGGCTGCCGCAGTATGTTCTGCAACAACCTGTTCTTATTCCCCCTCCATTTTGTCAAATCTTATTTTTCAGAAGCATATTTCCTGATTTCTTCTTCATCCGGTGCAACACCGAAACATTTGACTTTCTTGATCAGTCCTTTGTACAGCTCCGAACGCCAGAGATGGAACGTTCCAATGTATATGTGAATGATCGGATCCCACGGATTGGCATTGCCGTCACAACGTCCGCCATAAAGCAGCGGACCTTTTTCTGAAATGACTTCCTTGCCATCGACATAGAAGTGTGCCTGACCATGCTTCCATGTCATAGCAACATGTGTCCATTTAGAGGTATCGACTTTCGGACCGCGCAAATGCTGAAGCTGTTTGAGGTCGTAGAAGAACAATTGCCAATGACCATCCACGATATCGATACGGGTATATTCGTTGGAGATCACGATCTGCTTTTTGTTGGTGGTGAGGGGATCCGGTTTGGCGAAACAGCTGTAACCGCCTTCCTGCATGGGCATCTGTTTCATTTTCGGTGTTGTATAAATCACACCGGAATCTTTACCGGGAAGGTAAAGCGCATCCCCGCGTCTCTGAGTATTGATCTGATAACCGCCATCGGCTTTGGGAGAATCAATGAGGATCTTCGGATTCAAATTCATCGCCGGTTTCAGGGGATCAGAAGGTTTCCGGGTAATGGTTTTACTGTTGATCGGAGAATCGGAGAACGGGATGTTCTTCAATTCGACCACTGCCACATCGCCCGGCGGAACAACGATTTCCGCCTGACCATTCTGTACCTTGACCGGCAGATTCAAACGCAATTCTTTTGCACTTGCACCGGCAGGCAGGGAGAAGGTGACTTTTTTCGCATATTCCGGGAAGAATTTTTCTTTGGAACGCATCGGCTCTTTGAAGGTTCCCTTGTTATTGATCAGGATCAATTTCCAATCGTTGCCGGACATTTTGTTGAAGCAGAAAAGAATATCGCCTTTGAGGGAGACCGGGAGGACTTCACTCTGCAATTTCTTCAGCAGTGCCGGCAGGATCGGCAGACATTCTTTCTTATTGTTCACGTTCAACAAATGATACGGTGTCGCCAATACCACACTGCCTTTCCCGTTACGGTAACGGGTCACAAGAGGAAGTCCGCAAGTGTCTTTCGCCAGAATTTCTGCCCCGTCCGGGAAAACTTCCAGAATTTTCATATTGTTGGAGAGAACATATTTATTATTGGTACGGATACCCGCAAATTTTGCCGGGAGAACTTTCAACTGGGCAGAGTTGAGAACCACAGTGCCGCCATCACGCACATATTGCTGCAAATTCTCTGTAAGGCCCGGAACAGGGCGAATATCACCGAGAAGCAGAACGACCGGGTATTTCCCCAATTCTTCCGTTGTAACAGCACCGGACGGCGCATTGGCAAAGAAAACGTCATAAATATCGCCCAGATCGGAGTTGCGCATCCCGTTGCTGAATTCCTGCATTTTTGCAAAATCACCAATGGGCGGGTCAAGCTGATTCAGCAGATGACGGAGCATGTAGTCACCGTCTTCATAGGGATACATGTACCAGACGTTCCACGGACCGTTTTTGTTCTGACGCCAATCCCAGTTACCGGAATGATAATCGTTCAGCAACAGGATGGGCGAATAGAATGTACCGCGTTTGCCTTTGGGACTGGATACCCAATCATACACTTTCTTCAGACTTTTGCCGTTATTGGTCAAAGTCCAACTGTTATCTTTATGTCTCTTTGCATAACCGCCGGGTTCCCCTTCAAACTGCTGCACCGTGCTGCCCGCATAATAGGCAAGCATCAGCAAACGCAAGTGATAAGATGCGGAAACACCAAAGTCTTCCCCCGGATGATACGGCATTTTTTTCGCTTTTGCCAAACGGTGCGCTTCTTCTTCCGAATAAATACTGTTGGCATAGGTCGCACTGCCGAATACAGTTTGATAAAAACCGAAAGGTTTATTGTACTGTCTGGAACCGCCGCGGGCAAAGGTCAGCAAGTGACGGTTGGAGGAATAGCGGGCGGCTTCATTAAAGGCTTCCGGAATGGTCAATCCTGCACCCCATTCGTAGAAATAAGGCATAGTCCAGAGACCACCTTCCAACATATTCACGCCGCCGAACATATCATAGTAAACCGTCCAGAGTTTACGCAGTGTATCCGCTGCTTCATAACGGTTTTTGTCAATGGGAGCAACTTTTGTACTGTCGCTTTCCAAACCGGCTTTACTCTTATGATAACGTTTCTGGAAGAAGTTGGCACCGAATTCACCAAGCTGTTCCGGAATAAAGTTCGGGTATTTCTTGCGGAAACGTTTGATGGATTCACGATCCACGTTTTCAAAGTTGAATTCACCAATCGGTTTGAACTTCAATACACCATGGAAAAGCAGAGAGGTAAAGGGTTTGTTCTTTACCATCTTCCGGGCTGCCGGCGGAAGATCGTCCGCAACTTCGTACACCGTTGCCTTTGTCATACCGAGCAGATAAAAATCTTTCCCGCGCGGAGCTTTGGCAAATTGGAGCGTCAGACTGTTATCCCCTCTGGAAATACTGCCTGACACTTCTCTGCCGTTCGCCGCAACGTAAAGCGCACCATCCCAAACCGGGAGAGAATTGGATGATGTGCGGAATACAATTTTTTCCAATGCTTTGTCCGACGGCAATTGCACATTCATTTTGAACGGAACGGCTTTGTTCGTGAAACGGAAGTCCGTTGTCGGACCGCAAATCCAGGTGATCGTATTCAGATCATTGTCGTTGATATGTTTCTGATAGTAAAAAGCTGTTCCGCGTTCGTCGGCAATCAACTCGATTTTCGCCTGAGATGCCACATTCTTGCCGCCCTGCCAGATTTCCACTTCACGGATACCGGTACGACGATACGGTTTCACCGATTTCCACGGAGTGCTGATACCACGGATCCCCGCTTCCTGAATGAATTTTTCATGGGAAAGACCTTTCATCTTCTGCCACTCGGGAACCAGCATATACCAGTAATCCCTGCCGCAGTAAGTATGAACAGGCCAGGAAACATTGGATGCCGCCGCCGGACGGGCTACCAATTTACCGCTGATTTCCACCTTCGGCGCGACTACGTTTTTGACTGCCGTTTTTGCTTTTGCCGCAGCGGGTGCTTTCGCTTTCGGAGCAGCAGAAACAACGGTATTTACGGATGCATCACCAATACGAATAACCTGCAATTTGCGGAATGTAACAGGATCATTTGCACCCGGCACATTTGCCTGTAATGTCATACCGGCACGATCCTGAGCAACTGGAACGTCAAATGTCAAAACAAAATCACTCCAATTCTGCGCGGAACCGGCAATTTTGGTTGAAATAAAGGCATTCGGCGGCTTTACACCCCCCTGAGGACGGTTTACGACAAGATAAATCGACTCCACTTTACCTTTGATATTGCCGCGAAGTTGATACTTTCCTGCCGGCAATGCAAGAGTTTGCCGCAAGCCGACAAAATGTTTCTTATACCGGAACACCGGCTTGATTTGTAATTCGTTGACACCGTTTACTGCATTGCAGATAAAACTGGTTCCATCGCCCCGCCAGGAGTTGGGCATTTTGTTTTTGCCGATCGACTTGAAATCTCCATTCACAAGCAGATTTTTTTCTGCCGCATTAAGAAAAGAGATCGCAGTCAGAAGCAATAAAACACTGGCTGTTTTCAGTTTGAGGTTCATTTTTTCTTACCTTTTGATTGGTTATGGTTGATTCTGACAGACTCATTGTTTGTTGACTAATATAGTTTTTTACAAACACTTTTTCAAGATTATTTTTTCGGAAAAATATTTGAATAAAGTCAAAAAACATATAAAATCAGCCGAAAACGCTGATTTTATATGTTTCTCTTCTTCGATGGTTTGTGCCATAAAATCAGATTTTCTTTGAGCTTGAAATTTCCGGCAGTTGATAGATTTTCAATTTGAAGTACTCACGAATTCATGGAAGAAAAACTTAACGTCCGAACAAGCTCGGATTTACCGGAAAACAAGCCCTGA
>JAFVSW010000280.1 GCA_017503545.1 Lentisphaeria bacterium
GGGGTTCGGGATATATCCGCTGTGATTGGTGTAAGTTCCGGTTCCGTTGGCAAGAGCTGTAATCATGCAGATCCGATCGGGGAAAATACCTTTTCTGACGGTTAACCCGATTTCAGTGAATGGCTCGCTGGGCAAAGAGGCAAGCAGAAAAGAAGATCCGAATGAGATTCCAGTCAGATATAGCCGCATTTTTTCTTTTTGAGCGGCTTTTTCCAATAATGCGGAAGCAAAATATTTCAGAACAGCCGGATCTCCTTTTGCAAGATCATTACTGTGAAGTGTTCCGGCATTGATGTCGGCATCCGGATATTTCGCAATAATTTCTTTGGCTTCTTCGATTTCTTCAGTGGAAATTTCCCGGGGCGATGTAACTGCCTCACCGAAAACTGTTTTCATGGATTCTCCGTCCACCGGAATCAAGGAAGCAAGAGCGTTCCAGACCGTTTCGGCGTAACCGGTTCCGATTCGTTCCGCCTCTTCATAAGAGTTTTGCTTATCCGGATTTGTGATATCAACATGATTGATATTTCCTTCTGCCCCTGTCAAAGAGACGACCATGGAGTTTTCTCCCAGTTTCTGCTGGAGGAATCTTCTGTAAAATCCGGGCCAATCAGCGGAAACGCCATTTCCTCCGACTGTATCGGCATGATTGACAATACTTGTGATCAACAACTTGATTTTATCATTCTGTTTTACCGCGAGGATGGGGATTTCCGGGTCGATTTCCCCTTCCGGGCGCAGAATTTCCGGATTAAACTTTCCGGGATTGGTCATAACGGTTCCGTTTTTCATCCAGTAACGGCGGTTGAAGATAAATCTGGAGTCGGAAGTCAACCCCTGAAAAAGTTCCCCCTGCTGTAATGTTCCGGCGGCTTCTTCGAGGGCTTCAGCAGCCTTTTCTGCAAGAAACGGAACGTATTCGGGATTATGTCCCTGTCCGATCCGGACTTCCGGAGCAGTATGGGTATGAGTTGCACAAAGGGTGACATTTTTCCGGTTGAACTGGAACAGTCCCTTTTTTTGAATTGCCGTAAGGATCGCATCGCAGAGATAAAGCGGCATGCAGAGCAAATCAAAATGAAGAACAGCCGCATAATCCGGACCTTTTTTGAAGACAACAGCCCGAACTTCCAGATCATCTTTGACATGATCCCACATTCTGAGATTGAAATATCCTGCCAGAGAAATCGGCACTTTGGGATTGATGATACGATGCGCTGTTCCAAATTCTATTTTCATGATATTTGCTCCTTCTGTTCTTGCGATAACGTAATATAATTCTGGAATGTATTTTTTCAAGCAAAAAAAAAGTTGGGAGCCGGTACTCAACGGGGCTTTTTGCGGTCCAGTTTACTTTTTGACGATTATGATTTCTTTAATACACCGGAGCAGTGCCGGAATAAAAAGCGGTCAAAAACCGGGGGAATGGATATCCGACCGGCTTTTGACCGTTGCAATATTATACGCAGTTACAGGATGCTTATTTCAGTACAAATGTTCTGATTTCATACGGTTTGAAATTCAAATCTGCGGCATTTTCTTTTTCGCGGACCGTACCGTCGGCATCTGCGGCGTAAAGAGTCCGTCCGTCAAGCATGGAACCGCTGATGGCTGCTGCCGTATAACGTCCCATTGTTTCATATACGCGGACAAGGATTCCGGCATCGCATTTACGGATGGCGGAGAATGCAATATTATCCCGTGAGAATGTAAGGACATTACCTTCCGGCACATTTTCTGCGATTACACGCGGCGGATGATTCAAAAGCTGTCCCAACTGTTCTGCATTGGCAAGATCCTGTGTGGGATGGGACTGGAAAGCGAATTCATATTCGCGCACACCATTTTCAAAACTACCGGGTTCCGGCATCAGATTACCGTCGAGGATTCGTGTACCGCTGCGGTTCAGTGCGACCAGGATGGAGCCGCTTTTGAGCTGATGGGAAGGTGTACCGATATTTGCGACTGTCAAACCGCCATTCATATCACTGTAATCGACCCAATTCAACGCGGGCCAATCGCCTTTTGCGGATTCATAATCTGAATCATGTGCAAGGAATTGAGCGGTATCAGTTTCATTTTCCGGGATTTCAAAATAAGGTTTACGTTCCATTGAACCGAACGGGACCTGATAGACGGGGTGTGCTGTATGGCAATCCACTGTTGTGGGGAAACAGATCATAGTTTTTGTATTGCGTCCGTGGAAATCGACAGAGATTTTGAGTTTGAAATGGTCTGTATGTTTCGGGAAAATGTATTCTTTCCGGAAAGAAAGACTTTCAAACCCGGGCCAATGATTCCCGGAGTTACCGTCTTCAGCCGGACCATCTTTGATATAACCTTCGGTCACGACCTTAAAGAACACGGGGCCTTCTTCGCAGGAAACGAGTTTTTCAGCGGTATCATTTCTGCGGACGACTTTACTTCCGGCATATCCTTCCTGCCACATGGTACCATATTCCGGACGCAAAACGATTTCTCCGAAATCATCTCCGAACACATTTTTACCGTTTTTGTTTTCGATACGTGCAATACCGCCAGTGAAGTCGGCTTTGTAATAATCGGTTTCAAACTTTGCAGCACATTTTTTTGCTGCGGCAGGGGCTTTCTTTGCGGTTTGGAATGTTTTGACAGAGAATGCACCGTCAAACTCAAAGAGATAGGAGTTCCCGTCTTTCTGCGAGGGAATACCGGCAGGGGGCACCGGTGCGGAAGCCAATTGGATTCCCTGTTTCTGATTCATGGCAAAGACAGAGAATTTGCCGGATTTGAGATTTGCCTTTGCGGGGGCAGTTTCTTTCAGGATATAATCCAATTTTTCCCGGACTTGTACGTTAGCGTGGTCGGTATGACATCCGCAGATTGCGTCATGGAAACCGACAAGGTAGAGTTGTTTCCAAACGGGGGTAAAGTTCTTATGTTTACCTTTGCGGTAGAGGTCCAGCAATTCCGCTTCAAAGAGCTGATTTTCAGCTTTCCGGTTATTCAATTTGACACTGATACGTGTGGTATAACATCCGGTAAGAGTGGGGTTGAATTCGCCGTAGATCTGGGGGACATTTTCTTTATCCGCGGCTTCAAAGAACGTTTTTGCGTTTTGATAAGCGATTTTTCTTGCTGCTTTGCGGTTCAATGTTTCAATGATTTCAGAAAGATTTTCCAGAATCAATGCCTCTTCCGTGGTATAAATCATAATATAGTCAGAAGGATCTTTTTGTGCTTCCGCAAGCATCCGTGTCACACGGCTTACATTACTTTCATTCACAATACTGCCGCCTTCTCTGCCGATACCATGTCCGGTATAACGACCTTCACGCGCAGTTACATAAACAGGAGAACCATCCAATCCGATCCAGCGGAAAACGCCGTCCGCAGGGAAAGGCAATGCTTTCTGATCCCGGTTATTCAATCTGCCTGGGATCAGGTATTGGAAACCGGAAAGTTTTAAGATCTGGGGAATTTGTGAGCAAAGCCCGAACGCATCGGTCAAACTTGCCACAGGGGTATCACAGCCCCAAACTTCACGATAATATTTTTTACCATGCAGATGACACATCAATATTGCTTCCCCGGAAACCAGGTTCAAGTCCTGAATGGAGAATGCGCCGCTTGGTTCCAATCTGCCTTCATTGATCAACTGTTGAATGTATTCGATATCGCCGGGTTCCTGTTCCACATACCGTTCCAGCACGGCAGATTGTTCGATCCCGAACGTAAAACGCGGATCTTTCCGGCTCATTTCCAATTCAAGTTTGATCTGTTTGCGGCGGATTTCATCATATTCATCGAAATTTCTGCGCCATACCAGGTCGTTATGATGAATGACGATAAAGGGCATGGGATTATTCTGTTCCCCGGCAGCGGCTGCAGCCTGTTCCGTTTCGGCTTTCTTCCGCACATAATATCCGGAATGACCTTTGTTTTCAATGTATTTATCTTTGACCAGCGTCTGCAACGCATTCTGCACGACGGACAAAGAGGTATCAAACATTTTCTGCATTTCTCTGACAGTGGTAAGACGATCACCTTCCTGTAACGTTCCATCCTCGATTTTTTTCTTGATTTCGGAAACGATCCGTTTTCCTTTCGGCATGTTTTTGTTCATTTTCATAAAATACCCCATTGTTTGGTTTGTAATAATACAATGTATTGTGTTGTTCGGTTTTTTATACTATAATTGCCGAACATAAAAATACAAGTCCGCAAAAATGATTTTTATGAAAAAAATTACAGTCCCGGTGCTTTTTTTGAAAATCTTATGCGATATTTGTGATAGCGTCAGGTGTTTGTTTAAAATGAAAAACCGGAATTGCCTGTTCCGGAGAGCAGGGGATTCCGGTTTGTTTTTTGTGTGTCAGGAAGAACGTGGAGTCAATTAAAGCAATGCCCCCATTTTCACCAATTCCCGGCGGACATCTTTTCCATCCAGGGCAGAGACATCGGTTCCGGATTTTGCGCTCATTGCAGCAGCGGCACCGGCAGCTTGTCCGATTGAAACCACAGTCGGCATAATCCGGCAGCTGGAATGGAGGGCATGATCAACAGAGATACAGCGTGAACCGACGGTCAGGTTCTTCACATTCTGCGGGACGATACAGCCGTATGGGATTTCATAGAAATCAGTGCGATCCATACGAATGATTTCGGTACCGGTTCCGAGAGGATTGTGAATATCGATTGTATAATTACAGCGAGCGATGGCATCATCAAATTTCGCAGCATTCATAAAATCGTTTTTTGTGATATAATTCAGACCGCGGATACGGCGGCTTTCCCGGATACCTACATGGGATGCAAAGGATTGGAGGCTTGCATTTTCGTAACCGGGGATCGTATCACGGAACCATTTGAAAATTTCTTTGACCTGGCGATGCCCTTCCAGTTCTGCCTCGGAAAGTTCCATGCCGTTGACGGCAGATTTCATCACGATACGTGTGGTATTGAAATGGCGCGTATTTTTATCAAGGCTTTCAAAAATGAGCAGATTTTCTCTTGGACACTTGATTTCGCCTTTTTCTTTTGCTTCCAGATACCGTTTCTGCAATTCCTCGTTGGGGGGGATACGGCTGATATCAATATCTTTGATTTTGAAACAGCTTGTCATCGGCTGACAATAACCGGATTCCCCGCCGAATTCACTGGGGGCACCAGCCAATACAGACAAATCACCGTCCCCTGTACTGTCAACAAAGGCTTTTGCGCGGATGGCAACGAATCCGGATTTGGAAAGGAAAATGGCTTCCGTGATATGTCCGTCATCATCCATTTTTACATCAGCCAGGGTATGATGATAAATGATTTTGACACCGGCTTCCAGACAAAGATCTTCGATGGCAAGGGAAGAGATTTCTTTTGAAACTTTGGCTACAACAGCTTCCACATTTTCTTCGCATACTTTCCGCAGTTCAGGCGGATAATATGTATTCATTTTGCTTACCCAATCTGTGTAAACGGGGCGGTCGAGCGTATAAAGTTTGTCTTTTCCTTCTTCATTTTTACGGGAGAGATGACTGGGCATAAACGGAGAGACTTCCCCTTGTGCGGACATGCCGCCGAGGATACCATAGCGTTCCACCAGAATGACTTTTGCGCCCATTCTGGCTGCCATTACGGAGGCACCCAAGCCGCCGGGACCACCGCCGATGACGAGGACATCTGCTTCTGCGATTACGGGAATATCTTTGTTCAACTGATATTGTATTGTACTCATGCTGAAAAACCTTATATTTTGTTTTAAGTTGTTGTACTCTTGCGTACTATATCATATGAAACAAACATTTTCAAGAATAAAAATCCATTTTTTTTTGAATATGTTCTGTCTTTTCAGCCAATTAATGAGTTACATAGAACAGAGAAGGAGATTGAAAAAGTATGAGTATGGAAAATCTTATGTCAGGCATGTTCGGTGCATTGCTTGTCACCGTGTTTGATTTTGTGCTGCTGCAGAAACAAACAAAAATGGAAAACCGGCTGAATGTGCTGGAAGATGAAAAACTGAGCAGTCTGGAACGGAAACTGGACAAACATGTGGAAGCGGACCGGAGTCAGGAGATTCTGACGGAACTGCGGAATCTGGGTGGCGCAGTGATGCGTCTTTCGGATTCCACTGCCCGGTCATTGGAAAATATTGCGAGTCAGAATTCCCGGCTTGCTGCCCACGATTTGTATTTTCAGGAATTAAACGAAAACGTAAAAGAACATATCAGGATCTATCATCATGGCAAGTAATAAACAATTCCGTATCCGGCGGGCGATTGTCCGCACGATTTATGACTATACCTGCGGGCAGGATCTGGAGACCGTTTTGTGTTCCCCGGAACTGATGTTGGAAAATCCTTCCGCAGAAGCCGCCATGGCAGAGTGGCTTACGTTGATCGATGCCGGATTTCTTGTCCCTCTGCCCGGTTATGACCGTAAAGTTTGCAAACTGGCGGTATCCATCCGCCGGGGAATGGATGCATCCGGCGGTATCCTTCCCCGGCATCCGATATTGTTCGGACATCGGGTGATGTGATTATGGCGCGGAATCCATATTACCGATTGAGTTGGAAAGTGCGGAGCCGTATTCTGGAATGTCTGAAAGAGGATTTGACGGTGGAGGATATGGTTGCCGATCCCGTTATTTCCGCCGCACTGCAGGAGAAAAAGATTCTATTGACGGATGATATTCTGGAAGGTATCCGCCGGAGCCGGGAATATCTCACCTACAAAGAACGGGCGGAAAAAGACGCGGAAAGCCGATCCGCGGAAATGATCGCTGCCGCCGTTTTGAATCATTCTTCCGCCCTGAAAAATGTCACGGATAATGCAAAATATGAATTGGCATTGGTCGTGCGTGATCTTCTTTCCGATACCTCGGATTTGCCGGATGTGACGGAAAAGATTAAAGCGGTGCGTGCATTGGCGCAATGTCTTGCTTCTCTTGGTACGGCGGCACTGGAACGGAAGATTGCGCGGCGTGACACATTGATCGCCGGCTTGAAACAGGAAAATCTCCGTCTGGAATCGGAAATACACCGTCTGGAAGCCGAATTGCAATTATGGAAAGAGCGTGCAGGCACAGCGGATGCCGCACGGATCGTTACGGAATTAAACAAACAGGTCGGCTTATGAAATTTCTACCTTATCAGAAACGTTGGATCCTGGATGATTCTCCGTTGAAATTATATGAAAAGACCCGGCGTGGCGGCATTACCTTTGCCACCAGTTACCGGGCGGTGATCAAATGTTTGAAACGGGGAGACGGTTTCATCCAATGGGTTTCCAGCCGGGATGAAGTCACGGCAAAAGAATTCATTACGGATTATGTGGCAAAATGGGCAAAACTCGCCAATACATCCGTCCGCGGACTGGATGGTTCCTGTGTGGAGATCGTGGATGAAAAGCACGGTATTTCTGCGCGTACCGTCAAATTCCGCAATGGGGCGCGAATCGTTTCCTTGAGTTCCAATCCGTTAGCGTTTGCGGGCAAAGGCGGCGATGTCCTTGTCGATGAATGGGATCTGCACCCTGATCAGGCTGCCGTCTACGACATGGCGTTCCCGTGCATTACCTGGGGCGGACAATTGGAATTGGTTTCCGCGTACAGTGCATCCGGGTCTGATCAAACGGAATTTGCACGGCTTTGTACGGCTTGCCGGAACGGGGAACGCCCGGATATCAGTTTTCACCGGACGACGATTCTGGATGCCGTAGAAGAAGGGTTTGTAGAGACGGTGAACGAAGTCAAAGCGGAACGGGGAATGCCGCCTTTGACCAGAGAAGAATTTCTCGCCGGGTTGGAACAGGGCTGCCGTTCCCGGACAGCATACGAAAGTCAATATTTATGTATTCCCAACCGGACCGGGGGAGAACAATTGATTCCGCCCGGAGATTTACGCAATGCCATGTGTAATGAACGGAATTTTTTGCGTTTTCATAATGACGATTGTGACCGGATCCCAGCGGATTGGATGGATTATCGATTCTGGCAGGAACAGCTTCCGTATGAACAATATGTTTTTGGATATGATATTGCGCGAACCGGAGACTTATCGTCGATTTGGATTATTTCCGTGGAGGGTGATCTTCTTTATTCGGCGGCAGTAATCACGTTGAAAAACTGTCCGTTCGGGATACAGAAGAATATCATACGTGCCATTCTGGATTCATCCTGTAATATCAGCGGTTGTGCAGATAAAACGGGTCTTGGCATGGCGGTTTGCGAAGAGTTGCAGGAACAATATCCGGACCGGTTCAGCGGGCTGAATTTTTCTGCTGAAAAATTTTCTCTTGCTATCGGCTTGAAAACGGCATTTGAACAGAAATATATTCGAATACCGTCATCCGAACCGGAAATTGCGGCAGATCTTGCGGGAATCCGGAAAAGTGCTTCGCTGTCCGGCAAATTATGTTTTACGGAATCGAAAAATCTGCTGCTGCCATCCAGTCATTGTGATATTGCCTGGAGTTGCGCATTGGCAATCCGTGCTGCATCGGAACAGATTCCGGCTGCGGATGCCGCCTTTACCGATGAACTTGAATCAACCTCTACCTTTGAAAGACGTATTTTACGATGAAACAGAAACTATCCAAACAACAGCTCCGGATCCTGGCAGATTCGGAAGATTTTCAGAAGATCATTGCGACCGATCCGGTTCTGGATTTTCTGGAATCCCTGCAATATAACGAGCGGAATGAAATTTTGAATTTACAGGAAAATCTGGGATTTCCGATTGTCTTCGGTAAATTATCCACCCGTCCGCTGACTCCGGCTAAATGGGCTTTTCTCTGGTTGAAAAAAAGTCCATATACCAGAGTGATGGATGTCTTGAAAAAGGATGCTGTATATTTTCTTGCCGTTCTTTCTGCAAAAACACTGTCAGAAATCCCCCCATTGGAAGAAATCCGCAAACGTGCGGCAATTCCTGTTACTGAACTGCATGAACAAATTACGGCTTACCTGCGTCGCTGTTTTTCCCCGCTTCAATTATTGCCTGCCTCCGGAAATAAAGAACAGCCAATCCGTTTTGATGCGGATTGGCTGTTCCGGATCTGCTCCATTGCGGCGCAGGAAAGTCATACCCCCATCCGGCAGGTCATGCACGGAATGTCGTTAAATCAGGTCTGCTGGCTGTATATTGATTACCGCCGTAAATTTGACCGTCACAACGCCATCCGACGCCGTCACAGTGGAGAAATTGCAGCGCGGATGATGGATCGTGCGTTGGAATTGGGGGTTGAATTTTTTAAATCATGATTACCAGTTATCCGTATGGAACGGAACCATGGGCAGACCGGCGGCGTTGTACATATTCACGCCGTCGGGATATGCCCGGTATGCGTAACGGACGGCAACCGGAGTTTTGACTTTATCGGAAGAAAGAATGACTTTTTCGCCTTCGATTTTTGCATCCGCCCAATACCAGACTTTATCTGCACCGGCGATGGCAAAATGTGCCGGTTTGGCATCGGTTTTCACCGGTTTTTCCAAACCGGTCTTGTTCGCAGTCATCAAACCTTTTGCATAATCAAAGGTCAGGATGGCTTTTCCATCTTTGATTTCCATGGATTTGAAAAGCGGTCCGCTTACCACAATATCTTTTTTACCATATACATCCCGCAATGCCCAGAGAGCCAGACGTTCCCCGACATCATATTTATTTTTCGGGTGGATATCGTTCTGCATTCCAATATCAATCGTACAAGCCATACCGCTTTTGGGAATATCCATTGCTTTTCTCTGTGCTTCACGGAGCAAAGCATATCCGTTACCGCCTTTTGGATCGTTTGTTGCCTTCGTGTATGCTGCCAACTGGACAAAGTAGAACGGAAAGTCATCTTTCCAGGCGGCACGCCAACCATTAACAAGAGCGTGCATATAGTGATAATATTTCATACCATCACGCCAGTTGGAGCATCCCTGATACCAGAGCGCACCTTTGATTGGGAACCGGACGATCGGTGCCATCATAATATTATATCTGTAACCGGCGGGCGGATACGGTCTCAAACCGGGGGCAGCAGGCGCGGGCTCGCCATTTTTCAATGCTGCTTCGGCTTTAGCGACCCATGTATTAGCACGTTTGATCAAACCCTGAATGTGTTTTTTGTATTCCGGTGTACCGGGAACAAACGGCTTCACGTTCTGCCAATCTTTCTTCAGCGCAGGAATATCTTTATATGCGGTCGGAACAATGAACGGCTGGATCGGACTGCCGCTCCAGTTATCATCCAGAATACCGATCGGCACACCCGTTTCAATATGAATTCGGCGCGCAAAATAATATCCGGCAGCGGTATACGCTTTGACTGTAGCGGGGGAGCAGACTGACCATCTTGTTTGTACCAGGATGTTCTCAGCCGGGATGTCCGATGCAGTCCGCATGACTTTGATTCGGCGGATCTGGGAATATTTCTTTGCTTCTTTGATATGTTCATTGCCATTGATTACTTTCCAGGCGAACGACATTTCCATATTGGATTGTCCCGCACAAAGCCAAATATCACCTACCAGAATGTTTTTCAGCGTCACCGTATTTTTTCCCTTCAAAGTCATAGTCTGCCCTTTTGCATTGGCTTTCATCGGGGCAAGTGTGACTTCCCATTTTCCGTTTGCATCGGCTTTCGTTTTCAATGTTTGACCGCCGAATTTGACTTCGATCGCTTCTCCGGGATCGGCTTTGCCCCAGACAGGAACGGTTTTTTCCCGTTGAAGCACCATGTTGGAATCGAAGATCGTTGCCGGTATTACATTGGCATAAGCAACGGAACAAAGTCCCATTGCGGCGGCTGTCAGACTGCATAAAGTACGAAACTGTCTCATTTTCAATCTTTCCTGTTTATTTTAAGTTGATACGATAATATTTTTGATATAAAAATAACACAATTTTTCTGTTTTTCAAGTCTGCATCATAAAAAACAGATGGCAACCCGGTTCTGTTTTTGCAAAATCAGAAATAATAACAGGTGCGGCGAAGAAGGCAGAGTTAAAATAATGACCTTTACCGTATTTATCAAAAATACCGGATAAAAGCGAAATAAACAGGTAAAATCGGATGATAAAGCATAAAAAAGTGAAAAAAAAAGCTATAAACTTGCAGTTTTTACTTGCGAAAAGAAAAAACGGATGTAAATTACACAATACGTGTATTCTGTCATTGGCGGAAAAACGTGACCGGTTGATCAAAAAGAAGAAATAACACAACGAAAGGTTTTATAAAATGAGCAACAACAATTTCATTCTGGCAGCAGGAAATGCGCCCGCTGTCACCAACGCAAAAGCCGCACCCGCAAAAGCAACGATGGAACAGCCTGCTGCTGCCGCCGGTGATAAACCGCAGCAGCCCGGATTGCTGGATGGTCTGGGATCCATGTTCCCCTTTATCCTGATCATTGTTGTCATGTTCTTCCTCATGAGCCGGAGCCAGAAAAAAGAACAGAGACGCCGTCAGGAAATGTTGGATGCTCTGAAAAAAGGCGATGAAGTGATCACAGCTGGTGGTATCCATGGTAAAATCGCTGAAATCAAAGAAGATGTAATCGTTCTCGAAATCGCAGAAAATGTGAAAATCTCTATCAATAAAGCTGCTGTTTCTGCTCCCAAAACCGCTCCCGCCGCAGAGGAACCCAAAAAATGAATAAAAGACCTGTCCTCCTCAGAACGCTGTTTGCCCTGATTTTTATCGGGGTACTGTTTGCGTCCATGTTCCCCTTCAAGGAAAAAGATTTCTTTGATACGCTGAAAACACTGTTGGAAAAACCGAATGACCCCCTCGTCACCGAACTGATCGCAAAATCCCGTCAGAAAATGGCGGAAGACAAGATCAAATATCCTTATGCGTCTGCTGCTCTTGAAGCAACATGCAAAGAAATCCAGGTTCCCGGTCCCGATGGTCAGAAGTTCCCTGTTGACCTGACGAAACTTCTGAAACCGGTCATTCTCAAATCCCAGAAACTGCAGAACAATGGTGACGTGATTTCTCTGGTCCGTAAAAATGCCTCCAGCGCATTGCACCTGGGTATCGACCTGAACGGCGGTGCCGAATTCCTGCTGAAATTGGAAGCCGGTGATGATAACGCCAAGGCAAACTTTGACAAATATCGCGATAACGCTATTGAAACATTGCGCAAACGTTTGGAAAGCAATAATATCTTTGAGTCTGAAATCTCCCCTGCCGGTCAGGATTATATTTCTGTCCGTGTCCCGGTCAGCAACAAAGATGAAAAAGCCAGACTGGAAAAACTCATCCTCCGCAGCGCAAAATTGGAATTCCGCCTTGTCCATCCGGACAACAATACGGAAGTCCAGAAATTCGAACGTTATCTTGCGAATGGCGGCGATCCGGAAAATTACCCGGATACTCCCCCGGAATGTGAATTCCTCTCTATGGAAGAACGTGACAGCAACGGCAATCTGTTCCACCGCTGGACTCTTGTTGAAAACGAAGTCCAGATGGAAGGGGATCAGGTCGAAGATGCTGCTGTTCACCTGAATGAATTCAATATGCGTGAAATCTCCCTGACTTTCAAACCCCAGGGTGCAGTTGAATTCGGTAAAATTACAACCAAATGGGTCAATCATCGTCTTGCGATCGTGCTTGACGGACAGCTTTACAGTGCGCCGAATCTGAAAGAACCGATTCTCGGCGGCCGTGCATCCATCAGCGGTAACTTCTCTCAGGATGAAGCAAAGAGTGTTGCAGATGCGCTCGTCAGCGGTTCTCTGCCCTTCAATATTACCATTGCATCCCGTTCCGACATTGATGCAACGGTCGGTACAGACACCATCAAGCGCAGTTTGTACAGTGGTATTATCGGTACGATCCTGGTTATGATCTTCATGATTGTGTATTACCGTTTCGCCGGTTTCATTGCCAATATTTCCCTGTTGATCAACGCATTGATCCTGATCGGTGCGATGGCGGCATTTGATGTGGTTCTCACATTGCCCGGTATCGCCGGTATTGTTTTGACTGTCGGTATGGCTGTTGACGCCAACGTTCTGATTTATGAACGTATCCGTGAAGAACAGAATTCCGGAAAATCCCTGCGTCATGCGGTGGATCTCGGGTTCAATCGCGCCTTCTCTGCGATTTTCGACTCCAACTTGACGACCATGTTTATCGGTTTGATCCTGTTCTGGTTGGGTACCGGGGCAATCAAAGGGTTCGCAATCACACTGGTGATCGGTATCTTTACCACCCTGTTCACTGCTGTGTTCCTGACCCGTTTGCTGTTTGATCTTTTCCTGCGTATCCCGTTCCTGAAGATCTCCAAATTCAATATGATGATGTTCCTGCCGAATCCCGACTTTGACTTCATCAAAATCGCCAGAAAAGTTGCCATTCCGTTGGCAGTTGTCCTGTTTATCGGCTCCTTTGTTCTGTTTGCAGTCAAAGGAAAAGATATGTTGGGAATCGACTTCACCGGCGGTACACAGCTTTTGGTTCAGTATGTTCCCAAAGACAAATCTGCTGCTCAGATTCCTGTTTCTGAAATCGATAACTGGCTGAAAAATGCAGGTTATGACTCCAAGTCTGCTTACAAGAAAGTGACGGACGAAGCGAACAAAGATGGTGCCAATATGTTGGAAATCGTTGTCCGCAGCCGGGATGATCATTCCAAAGTTTCTTCTGAAATCAGCGAAGACCTGATCCGGAAACTGGACGCAAAATATCCTGAAGTAAAATTCACCAAGGTATCTGAAAATACGCTCGGTGCTTTGATCGGGGGTGCCTTCCTCAAATCTGCGATCATCGCATTGGTCGTTTCTTTGATCGGTATGATCATTTACATGGTGATCCGCTTCCAGTTCTCCTACTCTATTGCTGCAAATATCGCTTTGTTCCACGATATCGTGGTCTCCACCGGTATTTATGTAGCTTTGGGGGGTCAGATCTCCATGCAGGTTTTGGCTTCTCTGCTGACTTTGATCGGGTACTCTGTCAACGATACCATTGTTATCTTTGACCGTCAGCGCGAAAACCTCGGTTTGCTCCAGAATGGCAATATAACCTATAAAGGTATTGTCAATCTGAGTATTAATCAGACGCTTGCCCGTACCATCCTGACCTCTACATCCGTGTTGTTGATCCTGATTGCTCAGTTGATTTTCGGCGGGGATGGTATTCATGACTTCATTGCGGTCATGTTGATCGGCTGTCTTGCCGGTTGCTATTCTTCCATTTTCATTTCTCCGATTATTACTGCTTACTGGCATAAATCTGCGAAGAATATAAGAGAAGAAAGCAAACAGCAGATTGCGGAAGAAGTCAAAGCAGACTGATCGGTTCTGACACCGTACTTTGCAAAATAAATTGCGGGCATGAAAAACAGTGAATTCTGTTTTTCATGCCCGCATTATTTTTATTTCCGGCAGGGAGGATATGAGATGATTACATCTGCAGATTTTTGCGTAGTTGTTTCAGTGTCATTCCGCTTCTTTTTCTGACAAAGGAATGCAGATGGGTAACATTATTCATTCCGACGGCATCGGCGATTTCTTTGAAGTTCAGTTCCGTTTTCAGTAATAATTCACGAATTCTGGCAAATCTGCGAATGGCACGATATTCTGCCGGATTTGTTTGATAATAGCGGAGAAAAAGCCGTCTCAAGTGCATAGAGGAATAATCAAAATCCATCATAATATCTTCCAAATTCCGTTCAAAATTAACATCATTATCAATGGCATTTTTGAAGGCTTCGAGTTTTTCCGGTACACACTCCCGGCTTTCTCCTTCCGAATATGTGATAAATTCTGCGAGTACGGACATCATAAGAAATTCTGCGGCCTTTTTATTTGCTGCTGTCGCAGATTTGATCAGTTTTGATGTTCGATTGAAAATATCGGTCAGATACTTTGTTTGTACCGGAGTAAGTGGTACGCTCACGGGGAGTTTTATGCTCTGATTACAATCTGAAAATTCAAGTGTTCTGTTTTTTATATCCCAACGTAAACCGTCGATCCAACCGAGAGTAACATAATTGATCCGTTGTTCATCAAAAGCGAAATCAATGGTAAAACCGGGAGGGAGCAGAAAAAGAGACATATTGGAGGCATTGCCGATGAATTCGCCATCCGGAGCATAAAAATCCATGTGTTTTACACCGGAAATGATGAGCCCCAGAAACACACAGAATGCCTTTTGACGGCAGATCTGTTTTTCGGTATATAATTCCGTCATTGTAATATTGATGTTCATAAGAAAAATGTTTGTTTTTTATAATTCTGTTTTTTATATGTACCATTTTAAAAATATATCAAAGATTTTCATATTTGCAAATTATAATTTCGGATAGTAAGGTATATTCAGAGAAATAAATCCGGTCTGATTCCTCAAACATTCTCCTGAGGAGTTGGAAAAACACGAAACAAAAGAGGTAATTTCAAAAGTCCGGCAAATTTTGACTGAAAAAAGATTGTTGATGAGATGGAAATGGTAGTTTTTGGTAGCTATTCGTAGAATAACTACCGAAAACGCTCCGTTTTCAGATCGCAACAAGGTTTTTCAGGCATTTTTGAAGACTTTTGAAATTGCCTCAAAAACTAAAGGAAAACGTACAACATGAAAAAGAAAAAACTATTCCTGACCAATCTGTTTTTTCTTGCCGCAGCGATGATTTGTTATGCTATGCCGCAATATCTTGTCGTGGCTCCGGCACCATCGAAATTTGAACAGACCGCCGAAGTGGAACTGCAATATTTCTGGCAGCAGCTTTATGGCAGGAAATTGGAAAAAATTTCTGCAAGTGAAGCAAAAAATAAATCGGTGATCTACCTTGGTCAGACCGATTTTGCAAAAGCCAACGGTATTGATTTTGAAAAATGCGGTAGAGAAGAATGGATCTTGAAATCTGTCGGTGACTCCCTGATCATTTCCGGCGGTCGTCCGGTCGGTTCCCTGTATGGTGTATATGAAATGTTGGAAAGATTGGGCGTTGCGTTTCTGTCACCGGAAGAAACTTATATTCCTGCCAATAAACCGGCACTTCCAAAATTCAATGAAAAACGCAAACCTGATTTTGACGGACGTTTGATTTTTGATGGGATTCCGCTTCTTCTTCATCGTACACAGGCAACACAGAAACCGCGGGACATGTATACTCTCTGGTTGCTGCGTGTCCGCCAGAATGGGGAAGCGAGCCGTCAAGTACCTTCCCGTTATATCGGGAAAGATTTTCTGATCTCACATCATCCCAATTTCCATTCTCTTTCTGTTTATGTAAATCCTGACCTTTTTGACAAGCATCCGGAATATTTCCAGATGGATGCGCTGGGACGCCGCTGCAAACCGCGTGGATTTGCCTTTGGCGGCTCTCTCTGCATGTCAAACAAAGATGTACGTCGTATTACCCTGCAATCTCTCCGCAAGTTGATTCGTAATGACCGTAAAAAATATAAGAAAGATAATTGGCCGGTCATTTATGATATTTCCATTCTGGATGATTCACCATATATCTGTTATTGTCCGGAATGTAAAAAAATCTCTGATGCTGACGGTTCCGAGACTGGATTGCTTCTGGATTATATCAATGAAATTGCCCGTAATATCCGCAAAGAATATCCGGAGGTCATTATCCGTACTTTCGGATATGGTGCGGCGAAAAAAGCACCCCGTAAAATCATGCCGGAAAAGAATGTTCTGATTCAATTGGCAGACGCATTTTCCTTCAGCAATCCGTTTCATCCGCTGGAAAGTAAAGCAAATAAAGAACAATATAAATATTTTCAGGAATGGATCAACAGTGGTGCCAATATTATGATCTGGGATTATTGGAATCTTTCAGGAATCTATTTTGATCCGCCACGTATCGAAACCGTATTCAACAGTATTAAACCGGATTTGAATTTCTTCCATAAAAATAAGATGCGGTCTGTATTCATTCAAACGGAAATCGATGAAATCAGACCTCAAAACTTCCTGATGCTCAATTTCTATGTCGCAAGCCGTTTGCTCGTGGACCGCAAGACGGATGTGGAAGAAGCTGCATTGGTTTTCATCCGCAATTATTATGGCCCGGCGCATCATGTCATTGCAAAATATTTCAAGTTGATCCGCGAAGGTGTTGCGAAAGATTTTCAGCAGGCAAACTCAGCCACCGTCGGGCATTGGAAATATGTCACCAATGATTTTCTGTTCAATATGTATAACGATTTGACGACGGCGGCAAAAGCACTCCCGGCGGATAGTAAATATGCAAAACGTCTCCATCGTGAATTGATCGTTCCGCTGTGGTCAATTCTTATCAGTTGGGACAGCTGCAAGCCGTATTTTGCCAAAAAGGACATTACGAAAGAACAACTGATAAAGGAACTGACTCAGTATACCCGGGAATACAACCGTTCTTTTGACAATAAATATCCGCAATACAGCGATAAGATCTTTGAAGAAAAGATCAGCCCGTTGAAGTTGAATATCAAGCGTCCGGAAAAATTCAAAAACGTTCCGGAAAAGAATTTCAAAATGATCACCTGGCGCAACTTTAACGAAGTCGGCAGTATGGGAGCATCGGTCGTAAAGGATCCGGATTCCATTCACGGCTCTGCGCTGAAAACATCAGACAAACGCCCTGATCTGCATGGAATCAATCTGCCTTTGGATAAGAAGAAAACTTACTTTACAACGCAGTTTGCGCTTGGCAATCACAAAGAACCGGGGAGAGTGGATACGATTCTCCGGAATATTCCTGCCGATGAAAAATATCATTGGTACCGCATCCCGGGAAAAATCGAACTCCGCAGAAATCCTTATTTCTGGGGACAGGGATGGGCAATTCAGGCGCGTGTGGCACATTGGTACTTCCTGACCGATGGAAATCCGCTGGATAACACTTGGGATCAGGTTTGGTTCCATGCAAAATTCACCGGTCCGGCATACGTGCCCGGCTCCCAAAAGGAAAATGCCGTCTATGTTGATATGGCGGTCATTACCCGTGGCGAAAAAGAGGAACAATTCATAAAGGCGGATGTGAATGCTGAATTTTCCGGTAAAGACAAAAACAATATGCCGAAAGGCTGGTATGTTGCACCGATTTACAAAAATACGGGGACGGCATCTCTCGGCTGCAAAGACGGGAAACCGACGATCATTGTAAAAGCATCCCCCTCCGCCGGTACGGATATCCGCCGTGCGCTCTCCATTGTTTGCGGTAATAATGCCGTTGTCCGGATGCAGATGCGTGCGGTTGGAGATGCCAAAACGTATGCTTGTCTGTATCTGTATTCCAAAAATAAATTTCTGGGAACATATGAGGTACGCATTCCGACATCCGGCAATCTGGAAGAAGCCATTTTTGATATCGGCAGACTCCATAAAGATGCTATCCGTTTTGTTCCATGTATCCGCGTCGGTGTTTCCGGTAAAACGGTTGAGATCGACCAGTTTGATGTTTCTTATGCGCCTGATTTCAACATTCACAAATAAAATAACCTGTTAAAAAAGAAAGGTGTGATATGATGAAAAAGAAATTTACTTTGATCGAGTTGCTGATTGTGATCGCCATTATCGCTATTCTGGCTGCCATGTTGCTGCCTGCGCTGGGGGCCGTACGGACAAAAGCAAAACAGGTCCCGTGTGCAGGCAATCTGAAACAGATTTCCATGTTGACTACGTTGTATGCCAATACGTTTGACAATTTGCTGATTGCGGATGCCGGTTTGACCAAACAATGTATTTTAGGGAATTACTGGAGCAATTCAATATGGTATATGCAGACAGGTCAGGAGCAGATTCCGACTTATGGAACAATGACAAAGCTCTATTACTGTCCTACGACAACCCAGAATGATTTTGTCAATGTGGGAAGGACAACTTACGGTTGGCGTACTTATATGGGCTGGTATGCCAGAGGCAATCCGAATAATGCAGAAAAAGTAGGCTATAAAGGCTGGGGCGGCAAATGTTCCTGCGGCATGGCATGTTTTATCAAAGTCGACTCCATTCACAAACCTGCCGGTGTGGGTGTATGCGGCGAATCGTATCAATATTTGTTGTGCGAGGATCAGGTACACGATGATCCGGCATATTCTTTTGCGCCCCGTTATGCCAAATATCCTCATAACCGGACAATGAACATGTTTTTTGTGGATGGTCATGTGGAAAACATGAAATATAATCAGGTTTGTGTGATCAGTAACGGTACGATTAAATTTTCAAAGCCTTGGTATGTATCAAAATAAGGTTGCATGAGAATGAAAATAATTACTTTGGGAACCGGGCACGGTGATGCAACTGTAAGTAATGCCTCCTCTGCTACTCTCATAGAATGTGGTGGAAAATATTATCTTATAGATTGTGCTGACGGAACGGAGCAGAGATTACTTCAGGCAGGCGTTGAACCTGCGTCGATTTCCGCTGTGTTTCTGACGCATACCCATCTGGATCACAGTGCCGGACTGCCGAATTTATTGAAACGCTTCATCAAATTCAAGCATTACGGGAGATTACCTGAGGCAGAAATGAAATGTTATCTGCCGGATATGCGTGCAGCACAGATTATCAAGGATTGGATCAAATTGAATTTTTTTTGGGAATATCTGCAATTTTTTGACATCGCAAACGGCTTTTCCGATGGAACACTCTCGTTGCGTGCGTTCCCGAACCGGCATCTCGGCGAAAACGGAAAAAGCTATTCTTATAAGGTATCGGCGGGAGGAAAGACCGTGTTTTTTACCGGTGACTTGAGCGATGATTTTTCGGATTTCGATCTTGCAGAAGCGAATCATTGTGATATTGTTATCAGTGAAATGACTCATTTCCCTGTAGACAAAGCGCTGGATTTGCTGAAAGATTTGAAATGCGGCAAACTTGTATTCAATCACATCGGAGATCCTTATCAGAACATTGCTGCGCAGGAAAAAGTTCTGCAGCAGCTTTCCGGGCTCCCCTGTCCGGTACAGTTTGCATTTGATGGTATGTCTTTTGAAATTTAACCTGATCACTAACAGAAGGATTTGTATATTATGGAACAATTAAAAATGATTTTTAATGCGGTTAAGACCCCTATGCCTGCATTTGAATTGGCTGAAGGTTTCAGCCTCCGCACCGTTCTTGATTCTGAACTGGAGCAGTACAATGAACTGAGATGTTCTGTTGAGTTTCCCCCGTGGGATGCTGATTATTTGCAAAAATATCGTAAAAAAGTTCTTTCTGACGGTATGAAAATCGTCATTGAGAATGCTACCGGGCGGTTTGCTGCTTCTGCCGGCGCGGAAACCACTGACATGCCGGAATTTCCGGAATTGGGCGTGCTCGGCTGGGTTATGACGCACCCGGAAATGCGTGGTCATCATCTGGGGAAAGCCGTCAGCGTTGCCGCAATGCATCGTCTTTATCAGGAAGGATATCGTGCCTTTTCCCTTTTGACCGACGATTTCCGCATTGCAGCATTAAAAACTTACCTTGACCTGGGTTGGCAGCCGTGGTTGTATCAGGATGATATGGAAGAAAGATGGCATGCAATTGCAGAGAAACTCGGGCGTAGTTTTGCGTCTTTGAAATGTTTGCCGCTTGAAAATGAGTTTCCGGAAATGGAAAGAAAATAATTGCAGTGTGGAGAACCATTATGGAACCTATTTTGAAAACAGATAAACATCTCCGATTGGGAATTTGGGGACTGGGGCGCGGTGCGGCTTTTATCAAAGCGGCAAACGACTTGAATATCGACATCGTTGCCGGTTGTGATACGAACCCGATCATGCGGGAACAGTTCCGGAAAACCTGCCCGGATGCTTTTATTACTGCGGATGATACGGAATTCCTTGCATATAAAGACATGGATGCCGTTCTTGTTGCTACATATTTTCCATGTCATGCAGAACATTCCATCCGGGCATTGGAAGCAGGATTCCATGTGATGTGCGAAGTGACTTCGTTTACCTCCCCCGGGGAAGGAGTCCGTTTATTGGAAGCGGTGGAAAAAAGCGGGAAGGTATATAATCTTTTGGAAAATTACCCGTTTACCAAAGAAAATATGTATTTGGAAAAATTGTGGAAAGAAGGTTTTTTCGGCGAATTCCAATATGGCGAATTTAATTATTTGCATAATTGCCGTATGTTCAGTTATAAATATTGTCTGCCACCGGATTTTCCCCCCATTGAACCGGGGTATACCGTTCACAGCTGGCGTTCCTGGTTTAATTTCCATTATTACAATACGCACTCTCTTGGCCCGATGATGAAGATCACCGGTTTGCGCCCGGAACGGGTTACCGCACCCCCAACCGGCGTTTCTTTACCCGGTTTTATTCCGGAAAGTGAAAATGCAAAAGTTGCCGTTGCTCTGATTCAGATGAGTAATGGTGGTATTATGCGGAATCTGATTGGTAATTCCACCAGCGATAATCATACCGATAAGCGCATTTGGGGAACAAAAGCAGCAGCGGAATCCCTGGGACATGGACTTCATATCCGTCTTGGTTCAACTGGTTTCGGACCCAATGTGCATGTCGAACCGCAATGGCCATTTCTCGGTGATTTTGCAGATCAGGCGGGGCATGGCGGCGGTGATTTCTGGGAATTGTATTATTTCGCCCGGGAAGTGTTGGAGAATATTCCCGCTCCATGGAATATTTATGAAGCATGTGATGTTACTCTGGCAGGAATCATGGCGGTACGCAGTCAGGAGGCAAATGGTATGCCGATGGAAATCCCCGATTTCCGCAACAAAGACGTGCGGGAACAATTCAGAAATGATTTCAGGGGTATGACACGTTCGTTTGATCCGCAAAAGATCTTCCCCGAAGGGCACGATACAGCGATTACTTCCAGATTCAATTTCCTGATGATCAATATTGAAACGTTGGCAATGGATCTGCGGACGGCTTTGGATGGTGCTGTCATTTATGAACAGATACCGAATCCGGCAGATCGTTTGACCATTCTGGAAACATTGAAGAAGGCACGCCGTCAAGTGCCCGTACTGACTCAGTATATGGAAGAAGCCAATGCAATCGTCGCCCGTTATCCGGGGTGTCTTGCCGCAGAAGCGTTGAAAAGTATGATGTCACTGGCAGATACCAATGGCAGAGATCCGGCGGAATTGCTGGATGAAAAATTAGACTGGGCGCTTACGGTAAAGTGTAAGTAAATAGAACAGATATAAAAAATCCCATTCCCGTTCATGGATTGTCATTCGGGAATGGGGCTTTTTTTTTGCCTCATCGACGGTTCATGCCATAAAATCAAATCTTATTTGAGGTAATTAATTCTCCAGAATAACGGTTGCTGCCCGGTCAATAGTATGTACCGTGGAATGAGTGACAGCTGTAAAGATATCCAGATGAGACTTACTGTTAAAAAGTTTCGGATTGGTTACACGTGCCAGATTCATGTAGAACATATCGCCGGGAGTGACCGGCTTGTTCAACATAGTATCCAGCGGGAAAATATAACGTGCGCACCAATGATTTTTTGACCGGATTGTTTTACATTTGATTCCATAATTTTTCAATCCGGAATCTGCGGAATCGACCCCCATACGCCAGTTGATTTCCCCAAATGAAGATCCGAAAATGCGTCCATCAATACCGTTCATGATATGACGGTATGGCAACCCTTTTTGCAGTGCAATCACAAATTCCCAGACATCATAAGGAACAATAGAGGGAGAAATCACGAGTTTTGAAGGTGCGATATATTCAGTCAATTCCAGATAAAGATATTTTCCGGTATATTTTCTGATGTTCATTGAACAGCAGGAACTCAAATCTCCACTCATATACAAAGTCGATTGACAAGCGAAAGAAACGTCATCCGCCATTCAAGGGTACACGGCGTTTTCCGGGAACGGAATTCCCTTGCCGGACAGAATCGAAAAAAGTGATCCGGAATTTTTCTTCCCGGATCACAGCAGGATTTATTTCCCGTTGATGCCGATGTAGATGAAATGATGTCCCTTCAGCTCTTTCTCCTGCAGATCGGCAAGGGAAAGTTTTTTACGCGTGAAGAGATTGGTCAATTCTGCCTGATCTTTATCGATCCCCAGCTTTTTCCAATCGATATCCAATGCCAATTTCTGACTTGCACGTTTCGAGTTGGCTGCAATCAATACCGCTTTATACGGCGATTTTCCCGTCCAGGAATATCGGGAACAGTAAACACCCGGCGTCCGCGACTTCACCGCGCCATCCGTCCAATACGGGTGAAATACACCATTTGCCAGATCAGCAGCCTTTTTAACCTTTCTGTAATCGGCGATCAACGTACCGCCCCAGGAACCGGGCATGATCTCCACATTGTGCAGCAAAGCCGGCGCCATGGCACGGATTCCGTATTCGCGGCTGAGAATCGCCTTTTTCTGTTTGGCAAGGGCAGGCACCAGTGAAACAACACGGCACAGCTGGATGATTTCATAAATGCCTGCGCCTCGGATCTCTGCATTGTAGGCACATTGATATTCTTCCAACGGAATGCCTTCAAAATAGAAATAAGCAGGGTTTTCAGAACATCCGGTAAAATACCGTTCGCCCGGGATCCAGTAATCGCTGAATCCATGCACAAAGGGATAGAAGAAGTTATGGGCATGGTTCAACAGCCCCATGTTATATTTCTTATGGAGCTTGTAGATCGCCATAAGATATTTGCGCTGCCCCAATGCGATAGATCTGCGGCTCTGTTTGCCGAAAGCATCCACATATCCGCAACCGTGCAGCGGATTCGTACAACTGCGGGCGTGGCAAATGTCATAATACAATCCACCCAGATCCGGGTGATTATTCAGGAACTTTGCAGTCCGCTGAATATAAAGATCTTTTACACGTGTCATGGGGCAGAACGGAACAAGGGAAATGCTTTTGCCTTCCGGATCCTTAAAGCTGTTCCAGAGAATCGGCGGAGTTAAGAGCCATTCCTGTTCCAGATACGGGAATTCTTTTTCACAGCTTGCCATGTGGACCGGCATGGTATAAATACACAACCGGGCATTTCTTGTCTTTTTCAGATTACGGATAAATGCGCTCATGTTTGCATCGCTGACCGGTTCCATCGTGGTCAGACAGCGGATTGCGCTGTCCGCTTTGGGGTTGGTTGCGTATTCGTAATTCACATGGTGATTCGTCCCGTAATGACCAAACCCGGTTTCCAGCGATTTCCAGTCCGCAGGCGGGCGTTTTGCCGGGGTTGCCTGGAACATCATGGTATAACGGGCCGTTTTCTTCAATTCCGCCGGACGGGAGATCATGTTGACGCGCACCGTAGTCTGCTGACTGTTCCGGGTGAGCAATACCTGTTTTTCATCGGTTGCATTGACAAAATTTCCATCGGATTCGCACCACCAGGCAAGCCCGCATTCCGGTCCGGTGAGCCAGATCAAAGCACTGTCTTCATCGGGCGTATACCGCAAGCGCATGGAATTGCCTTTCCAGGCTTTGTAATAAGGCGTCATGAGATATTCCGCCTGTTTTGCAGGGACGCTCCAAGTCAGGTTGAAATTTTGGATCTTGCGTGTATTCTGCGGGATTAGATCCATATTCCAGGCGTACATGCCGTCAAACCACAATTCACCGCGGAATACAAGCCGGACACCGGGAATATTGCCGTCTGCCGTCACAACAACATGATCCGGATATTTCTGTTTGATTTTCAAATCTTTCCACTGGAATTTCTTGCCGTCAAGCACCAGTTCCGGTGCGGCGGAAAGAACTTTTTTCCCACGGGATGTGATCTCCACCGGGAAGGGCGATGTCTTGAAAACGTAAGCCCGATCCAGCACATGGACCGTATGATCTTTGACCGTGACCGGGCTCCATGGTGCCGGAATTGAATGATCGTTTTCCGAAAGCATCGGGATTTCAGCAAGATTCGGGATAAAGATCTCTCTTTCCGCCGTAAAGGGGGAATTGTCAAGGGTGACTTTCACCGTATAAGTCTTTCCGCCGGATAAAGTTTCTGGGAACGGAAGAGATACATTTGCGCGTCTTTTTCGAACGGTAAACACTTTTTTGACCAGGATCTTTTTCTGATCCATCAGCATTGCTTTACCGGTTTTGTATTCCGGCAGGAAAACACTGACTGCCAAATCGAACCGTTTTTTTGCAGGATAGGAAAGCAAATCAAAAGTCAGACTCTCTTTGACTTCGCCCGGGAAAGCATATTTATATACCGTTTTTCCGGAAACATCTTTGGCTTCCAACAGCATACCGAAACTGCCGGGTGAGAGTTTTTTCCGGAAGCGGGCAGTGGGACCGTCACATTTTTCCCGGATTTTTTTCTGAGCGGAATCGATATCCAGCGTAACAGCGAGTTTTTTACCGGCAGTAAGCTGAAGATCCAGATTCCCGGCTTCCAGAGGTTTGAGAGAAGTAAACCGGATCGCATCCTTTTTATCGCCGAGTATTACAGTACCCGCATGTTTTTTTGAAGAAAATTGAACAAATTGAGGCAGCCAACTCCAGGAATGGAAAAAGGGAGTTGTGCCTTTGTACACCGTACAGCCGAAATTGGCTTTCAATGATGTGCCGGAAATCCCCTGTTCCGATAAGGGCAATTCCGCTTCCATACTCCAGAAATCCTTACCGCGGAAAGAGGAAGCACGGATGGAACTGTTCCATTGCACTTTACCGTCACATCCGTCATAAACGGCTCCGGAAGGTGTGATGATATACTGGCGGGATTTGCCGTCTTTGCCATGGATATGGATCTCCATGCCGTCATCCAGCCACAAATTGCCATCGCGTTTCACCCGTGAGAAACGGGTTGCAGGAGTTTTACACCGACCTGCAACGAAGAGGGATCTGCCGTTGTGAGCAAGATAAAATTCCGCTCCGGTATCTTTCTGATCTTTGATCTGCGGGGGCTGATTCGTCACAGAAACAAGAGACGCATTCTGCCATTCCTGTTTGCCCATTTTGCCGTCAAGAACGATCTTTGCATCCGTGTGCGGGATGGTAACAACAGGCACAGGCAGGGAACTCATTTTCTTTTTCGGCGGAATGACTTTTTCATAAGCGGCAAGGATCTCTGTGCCGGAAAGGATGCGGTCATATATTTTGACTTCATCATATGCGGTACGATCATTTTCTTTTGTACCCCACCATGCAAATTCATCCAGTGTAAAGCTGCCGTTTTTGAATGGGAGCGGCATTTTGAAATCGGCACCGAATTTGCGCCCCATGGTTTTGGCATTGGATTTTCCATCCACATAGAAACGCATGGAAGAGGAATCCCATACGGCATCCAGTTTATGCCATTCCCCCGGCTTCCAGTTTGCAATATTTTTGTTGATGCTATAAATCTTTTTACCACGCTGGATGAAAAAGGAAACATATTGCCCTTCCCGCGGTTTATAAATGAGAAATGTAAAACCCGGTTCCCGGATCTGGAAAAATACTTTGTAACTTTTAGTATCCGGATACCAGTTTTCCGGCTTCACCCACAGAGAAACGGTTCCGCAGGACGGATTGAAATTATCCTTCAGGGCATAGATCACCCGTTCCGTCTTATTTTCCAGAACGACTGCATTTCTGGATGCCGCACCATTGAACATTCTCAATTGAAGATCGGCAGGGATCCCGCCGGCTTTTTTCGAGCCTTTGGCAAATGAGGCATGAGTCAGATAAGAATCAAAATCAGCGTGGAACAACAGTCCTTCTTCTGCAGCAGAACAACAGAAGGAGAAAAGACTGACCGTAATGAAAAAGAGTATAGGTTTCATTTGCTTCATACCTTATTTTTCAGGATGGAAATATTTGTATTCCAGTTTGTAGGAATAATCCGTATCCCCGAAACGGATATGGGGATTTTTCTCATTGCTGGCATGTCCGTCAGCCCACAGAACATTGCTGGAACCTGTCCAGTTCTGAGTCACTTTTCCGCCGCCGTGCGGGGAAGCAAGATAAACAATGTAACTGTCCTTCGGATAACGGTAGGGACAGAAATAGAAATATCCGCTCCGTTTTTTTGATACAACAGTAGTACCTTCGGAAAACATAATCTTGGTAGATGCTCTTTTGATCCGTGTCATATTGAAAAGCTGATATGCCTTGTTTTCATTGGGCGCATACCCGCCGAAATATGTTCCGTTGTAAGCATAACTCAAAAGATAGGAGTTGTTGCCGGAGGAAGCCGTCAGCGGAGTAAAAAAACCGCCGGCGGGATGAGCAAGAGTCTGGAGATAACTGCACTGTGGGTAAGCCGTCGGGCAAGCAAACGTATTGCCTTTGATCTTATAAAGTTTGTAAAGTTGATTGATCCAGGTATTGGATGCGGAATCTGCAGAATTTTTAGTCATGGATGACTTTGAAAGCGGAATGGCATAATTCTGGAAATCAGAAGAATAGGAGATACTGCCCAGTCCGATCTGTTTCTGATTATTGAGACAGTTCGCAGTATTGGCAATATCTTTGGTCCTCTGCAATGCGGGGAGAAGCATGGATGCAAGAATTGCGATGATGGCAATCACAACCAGTAATTCGATCAATGTAAAACCGTACTTGTTTCCGACCGGTGACTGTAACTTACATACAAAAAACTTTTTCATACTACCAAACTCCTCATTTTGTTATTTTTTTGAAATCAAAATTCAGTTTCCAATTGCCGGATTTTTCAATTTCTCCGACAAGTTCAATACGCCACAATCTGCCCCAGGTCTTCTTCAATTTGGAATCCAGACGGACTTCTTCCGATACTTCCGCGATCTTCAACCCGCTGACTTTCAAAGTGCCTTGTTTCCATTTGAGTTCAGACGCCGTGAAAGAATCCGGAGAAACGGCTGTATATAAGGAAATCTCCACTTTCTTTTTACCGGAAACTTCCGCCGTGTCAACGATCTCCACTGCTCCGGTCTGACGGTCAAGTGTAAGCACACGATTCAATTTTTTGACTCCGGCAGATACCGGATAGGCTTTACTCAGATCAACCGCAGCCGCAGAATCACCGGACAGGGTAAGAACGGATTTGTAGTTTTCCCCGAATTCCTGCGTGACTCCGGAAAAACGCGGCGCATTATGCCCCTGCGCACCCAGATTCCAAATGTCATACCTTTGTGCACTGAAAGTCTGTGCCGTGTAAACACCTACACCCACGTCTGCAAGCAGGGTCTTACCTTTGCGTACAAGTACAACATTACCCAGATCGTTGTGGTTGTGACTTTCTCCATTGTGACCGCCTTTGAGAGAAACAATGGTTCCTTTTTCCGGCGATTCCGTATTTTCCCGCAGGATGACAAGCCCCATATTCTGCCAGAAGTTTACCGCAGAAAAAACATCTTTGACCGGTTTTCCGGCATTCGCAGCGGCAAAAATATAAATCAGATAATAATCCAATTCACCGGACCGCCCCAATGCAGCACCTTCCATACGCCGTGCCATCGATATGAGCAAGGGACTGTTGATCCGGCAGGATAGGTATTTCAGAAATTCAGAAGAGATTTTTACATTTTTGACGGAATCGCTGACACTCAAAAATTCCTTTCCGAAAAGGTTCATTCCGGCAGGATATTCACACATCCGGCGCAATTTTTCATCCCGGAACATCTTTCCGCCAAGGTGAAGACGGTGATCGATCATATCCAGATGCTGAACATATTTACCGACAGAATGATTCCAGTAGCTGGGTCCTTCATTGCATCCGCCGTCCCCGGGATATTTTTCATAAAAACGACGGATAATGGTCAGATATTTATGAAGAAATTCCGCCTGACGTTTCGGCTGATCGTTCAGAAGATAAATCGCACAGCCGTTGAGGTTGGAAGCACACCAGGGAGTCCAATTGTTATAACCGCTGAACCACCAGGTATTTTTGTCATTGAGTTTTTCCGCCGGTTCAATAATGCGGCGCATGAGTTCCATTTTCAGACGTTTGACCAATGCAGGAGAGACCTTTGTCAATTCCGGCTCCAACAGCTCCAGAACATCCGTCAGAATCTTGCCTGTGGAAGCATTGAACAAGTCGACCTGGAAACGGGTAGGATCCGGCAGCGGATCATCGGGCGGCAGCCATTCATGCGCAGGGAGACACCATGCAGGCTCGGAAAGGATCTGCCAGATACCTTCCACAATTTCATCTATGAAACGGCCGGAATATTCGCAACATTCACCGATCACCATAGAAATCAATTTGTTACGTTTTAAGAAGTAAGGTTTTTCATAACTGCGTCTGTCCCCTTTGCGCTTGAATTCCATGTACTGCCGTGCGGTCAGAAGAGGCCAGGGCTTTTTCATGTCACTTTCTGCCCTGGAAATCAATTCTTTGCGAATGGATTCCGGTAATTTATTCCACTCTTTACGATTCGATGCAGGCGGAAAATACGGTTTGTAAGGATATTTTTTCAACCGGGAAAGAATTTCTTCCTGTGCGGGAAATTCCGTTTTCTGTACTTCCTGCTTTTCATAACCGCATACCATGGTCAAGACTCCTGTTAAAAATATGACTGATAATAATTTTTTCATTATTTTACTCCTTTTCTTATCACCTTGATCCGTTCTGCTACAGATTCCCGTACAAGTAACGATACCGGCAACAGATTTCCGGCAGCAGAACCGGTATTTTTTCCTTCTGCACTGTCAATCACAGAATCCGTCGTGATCATACCCATTTTTTCAAAATCCTGTATAATCGTTGAAAGCATGGGAAAAGATGTTTCCGAAATCATGGAACCGCCAAATCCGATCAGAGAAAACCGATTTGGTACCATACAGTTATTGTAAATGGCAACGTTATTCAATGCCACTGCCAGAGCGTCAGATTCACATATCACTCCATCGGCATTTTTTTTCAGCAATGACCGGAGAATCGATGTCATATACTTCAAATCCTGTGCACGGGAATAATCAAAACACAAACTCAATGGTTTCTTCACTTCCGGATAATATTCCCGCACACCATCTTCAAATCCCTGAAAACGACGGTGTTTGAACTCAATTTCTGATATTTTTACTTTCGAATCCGCATATACATACGCAACTTTCTTATGACCGCTTTCCCGGAGATGACGGACAGCTGAACGAACCCCGGCGGCATCATCTGTCGTAACACCGATCCCGCCCGGATTACTCAAATTCACGGTGCCGTACGGAATGTTTTCTTTTTCCAGCAATCGGACAAATGGAGTAAGCTGTTCCAACTGGAAAATATGGAAAATCACTCCGGCAACACGCCAGCCGAGAAGTTTATGGACCAGTTTTTCCGGCGAATCACCGATATGGTGAACTGTCAACGTATAACCGCGCGCATTGGCTGCTTTGATCACACCGTTCTGGATCCTTCCCATATATTCCACAGTACCCATGTCCGAATGAACAAATGCCAGAACGTAACTGTGTTTTTTCCCGATTGATGCCGCCATCTGATTTTTATTATAGCCGAGACGTTTTGCAGCCGCCAGGATCTTCTCCCGCGTTTCCGGCCGCAGTGACTGCGCACGTGGATGATTGTTCAATACTTGGGAAACAGAACATAAATTGATCCCGGTTTCTCTGGATAAATCTTTTAACGTTACAGCCATGGAACAGACCTCTGTTATTTATTCAAATTTGACAACTGCCAGACCATATCCGCAGATCCGCGGAACAGTAAAGAATACATGATCACCTTCCTGCGTAAAAGGTATTTCTTCTTCCGCCGGTGCCATACAAACACGTTTGACTTTCTTTCCGTCAAGCCGCAAATCAAGTTTGATATTGCATGTTTCAAACGCATCTTCCACAATCAGCATTTCTCCACGCTTTTCCGGCAGATAATTCAACAGGTGTACCATCCGGCGGTCCGCCTGATCCGAAACGATTGCACGGGCAAAAGAGGGAAATCCCGATTCCACTTTCAACAACGGATCCGCAAGCAGATGATCCATCATGGCTTTGCATACATTACGCAATTCGACCGATGCCGCTGTATTGTAGCCATCAAACAATTTCCCGGAACAATATGCCACTTGCTCCGTAAACGTGACAAACGGCAGAGTCGTCACTTTTTCCGGCGGTGTATAAAAATAGGAATATACCCCATCCCATTTCCGGTCATAATAAGGCGCAATAATCTTTCCCGCAACAACCGTATCCGGCAGAGCTGCCGTTTCCATACAATCCGAATTGACTGCCTGAGGTAATGCAGGAATGATTTTCTGCCAATCATCCGTCATAGTGAAATATGCCGGACAGAATGTTTTATCTTTTTTGAATTTGACGCCCCATTCTTTTTCAAAGCAGAATTCCGCTTTTGCGGGATCAAGTCCGGATTCGCCGGTGGCAAGGATCTTTCCGCCGGACCGGAGATGATCTTCCACTTTCTGCTGAAGTTTTCGAGTCAGAAGTATATCATCGGGAAGAACAATTACTTTGTATTTTGACCAGTCGGCTTCCGCATCGACACAATCAAACTGCATTTTCAATTCACAAAACATGCGGACAGCTGATTTTGTACTGGATGAACCGTACGGATTCGGTAAATATATTGCAAAATCAACCGGATTGACCGCATCACGATACCAGGGATCATATTGTTTCAAAGTATCATAGATTTTCTTGACCCGATCCTTGATCCCGATATAATAAATCCCGCTGGGATGGATGTGATCCCCGATATTGGGGCGCATTCCGTTGGCAAGTCCGTAGAAAAGGTCATATTCGATTGCGGCATCGGTCCGCAAAGTACCGAAATCACCCCAGGAATAAAATCTGCCGGTCATATTGAATACAGGCTCATCTTTTACTACGGTCCGCAGATAACGTGCCTGAACAGGCAGAGCATCGTATCCCCAGGAGGGGTAAGTGGGGAGACATTCACATTCCAGATAAGAACCGTATTTCAAGTTTTCCCTGGGAGAAAGACCGAGAAAGTACAAAAGCAGATTATTTTTCCGCGGTTCCACGATTTTCGAAATATCCGATGCCAGATCCAACGCGGAAAAACGGGCAAATTCCGCCGCATCCTGATCATTTTCCGGATCCATGCCACGCTTTCTCATTCCTTCGATACAGTGGCGGCAATAACAGGGAAATGCGTTGAAACTGTCAAGCAGAAATCCGGAAACCGGATATTTTTCTTTGACTTCCCGGATCAGACTGAGAATATAATCACGGTATGGCGAATTGATGCACATGATCCGCGCATAAGGTGTGATCATCGATTCAAGTATTTCAGGGTGAAAAATATTGCCGTCTTTACCTATCTGACACCATTCCGGGTGGACCACACCATCTTCATTACTTAAACCACAATTCAGGTATGCAGTTACCTTGATTCCCTGCTTAATACATGCCGATACAAGATCGCCGAAATAGTCATGACCCGGCTTGAGAGAAGGGTGGCGGATCCCGATTTTCGTATCATAATAGCAGAATCCCTGATTGCATTTTGCGTGAAAACCAACCAATTCCGCACCGGTATCTTTTATTTGGTCAGCGAAGAAATCAGCATCGAAATTGTGACCGACATTATGGCATGCTTGCGCGGTATGATTATCGAAAAACAAAACATATTCGGGTTTTATCATTGAAATCTCCTGAATTCAGTATTAATAGCTAAACGTTTAGCTATGTTTAAAATACTGCATGGAAGATAAAAAGTCAAATTTTTTTTTCAATAAAAAATAGAATTAATCGGGTACTTCGGTATAATTTTTGCAAAAAACGCCTGTAAGAGTGCCGCAGATTGAAAAAATTATGAATTATTGCCTCTTCGACGTTTTGTTCCATAAAATCAAATCTTATTTGAGTTTAATATTCTCTGAAGTTTATGCCTTTTCGATTTTAAATACTCTCGGATTTATATACGAAAAGAGCGCAACGTCCGAATAAGCAACGATGAATCTGAAACCAGTGCCGTGCCGTTGGCACTGTTTTTAGATTTATCTCTGCATTTACGGAAAGATTAGTTTTATGTGCGCCATCGGACTTTTTCAAATCCGTCTTTCAATTTTCTTCTATTTTCTGTTCAGTTCTGGCACAAACCGTCGAAGAACCTTTTTTTTATGATGGCGGTGATTTGTTTCTATCACTTCCGGTTGAAAGTCAGCGTTTCCAGCAATACCGGTCCGGCGGCGCTGAGAACATCATAAACTTTGATCGTGATCGCTTGATCGCTTACCGCACATTGCAGGACCGTTCGGATAATATACTGGTGATACCATAGCATTGATTTGCTTAAAAGAAATAAAATATCAGAAATATTCCATAATTTTCAAAAATAGAGCATTTGAAAGACCATAATCAAGTATGTTGCCTTGTCCGGCAAAGGGAATCCGCCAGAGGAATATATCAGAGTATGATTCTTATTTTGAGGGGGTGAAGAAGTGACTTATTTTATATATTTTTCGTCTTTTTTTATATTAAAAAAATCTTGCAAAACAATATAGAATCATTATATTAATGTTGCAGTTACTTTACAAAACAAGGAGTATTGTTATGGATCATAAAATTTCAGCCCCGGAACGGTTCGCTGCAAATCCGCTTTTTACAGGATTGCAATGCGGCATGAACTTCGGTGCCGGTGCCGGACGCGGATATTATTCCCATCCCGACGTTTTACAGCAGCCGGAATTGATGAAGCAATTGGGTGTCAATCTGGTTGTGCTTGATACAACGATTTGCCAGGAAAACTATTATTCCCGCAAAATGTTTCTGGATTTCACCCGTACTCCGGGCGAAGTCGAACTGGCAGATATCATCAAAAAATTTCATGCACAGGGGATCCGCGTGATCCTGCGTCCGAACTTGATCTCCCTTGACGGTATCTGGAAAAGCCGGATCTTTTTCCGTGAAGACCATCAGATCCAGGAAGTGAACAGCACGTTTCAGAACGAATGGATCCAGTCTTATTTTGCATGTTTGAGCTATTATGCTGATTTTGCGGAAGCACAGAAAGTCGATGCGTTGCTGCTGGGGTCTACAACATTTTATCTGGAAATCAAAGATGATCCCTGGATCAATGCCATCCGCGCCGTGCGGGAACGGTATTCCGGTCCGATTTCTTATGAATTGTTCCCGGATTCCTTTTTCCATTTGCTGAACTGGTATAAAGAACTGGATTTCCTTTCCGTCAGTTTCTTCCCTTTCATGCCGCAGGAAAATGCGGTAACAACGGAACAGATGATTGCGGCGTTTCAACCGGGCGTGGAAAGTATTCAGAAACTTTCCACTCAATTGGGGGGAAAGCCGCTCCTTCTGACCTCCACCGGCGCACCATCGCTCCGCAATCATATCCATTGTCCTTATTCCTTTTCCAATGGTGTTTATTACGATAAAGACTGGCGCACATACCGTTATGTTCCCGGAACAGAAGCCGATCCTGCGGAACAGGCGCAATACCTGGATGCTATGCTCCGTTCTTTCTCCAAAGTGCCGCAATGGATGGGATTATGTTGGTGGAAATGGGATGAAACATCCTCGTTTTCTCTTGCCGGGAAAACGGCAGAAAAGATTTATGTTGATTGGGCTGAAAATGCAACGAATAAAGGAGATAATTGATCATGCTGGATAAAAATTCTTGTAATATTCCGGAACGTTTCCGGGATAATCCTTTATTCAATGAATTTCACCGCGGTATGAATTTCGGTTTTATGTCAAGACGCGGTTATTACAGCCAGCCGGAAGTGAAAAAACAGCCGGAACTGATGCAGAAGATCGGGGTCAATTGGGTCACTCTGAACGCCAATTTGTGTCAGGATACTTTCTTCTCGTCACACGTCTATCTGGATCCGGATTTTTCTTCCGGAGAAGTGGAATTGAGCGAAATGGCGAAGAATCTTCACGATCACGGCATCCGTATTCTGCTGAAACCCTGCCTGACATCTCTGGACAGTGCGTGGATGGGAGCGGTGAATTTTCCCACTGCCACATTGGATGGGACACCGGTCGATTTCTGGAGCAAATGGTTTGAATCCTTCCGGGAAGCATTAAAATATTATGCGGATTTTTCGGAACGGAATCACATTGAGGGATTGATCATCGGGGCAGAATATTTCGGCACGGAAACTCAGGATGAACAATGGCGAAAATGTATTGAAACAGTGCGGCAGCATTATTCCGGACCTGTCACTTATGAAACTACTCAAACTGCCTTGAAACGGCAGGTCAAATGGTTGAATGAACTTGATTTTCTCTCCATGAGTTTTTATCCGTCGGGAACGGAAATCGCATTCCGCAATGATGATCAATTCCATCAGGTTCCCCATATTTCTCTGGAAGAAATGATTGCCGCTCTTTCCAAACATCTGGAATTTACGCAATCGTTCAGCGATGGTTTCGGCAAAAAGCCCATTGCTTTTACGGAAATCGGGACAAGATCGGCACATGGCAACGTGATCCTGCCCTTCAATTATACTGCGGATTCTTATTACGACGGGGAAGAACAGGCGAATTATATGGAAGCCGTCTTTTCCACTTTCAGCAAATTGCCCTGCTGGCTGGGATCCTATTGGTGGAAATGGGATGAAACACAATATCGTCCGCAATACAACGGCGACCCGGCAGGAGATCGCGGTTTCACGATTCAGGGGAAACCGGCAGAAAAAGTCCTCCGCAAATGGTTTGCGAATTTATAAATTGAAAGAATTATCAATATGTTTACAAAACAGGATTTGATCCATGATTTCATCCGTATGGGCTTGAAGCCTGAAGATACGGTTCTTATCCATTCTTCCTATAAACACATTGCCGGAGAAAAGGGCGTGGAAGGCGGTGCTGATACCGTGGTGGATGCCTTTATGGAATATTTCGGAGAGAAAGGACTTGTGGTATTTCCGGCGTTGACCTGGAGACTGGGATTCCTTGTCAACGATGACGGTGTTATCCGGAGTCCTCTGTTGGGACCTGCTCCCGGATATCGGGAATATGGCACAACATTTGATGTGCGGAATACGCCCGGCTGTGTGGGGTGTATCCCGGAGATTTTCCGGAAACGTCCGGGTGTTATCCGGTCTTTGAGTGCCACACATTCTGTTACGGCATACGGAAAAGATGCAGAAGAATTTTGTGCCGGTCATGAAGATGCACCCACGCAATTGCATTGGCATTCCCCGTGGGGCAAATTGTATTACCGTAATGCCAAAACCTTATTTATCGGGACAGGTATGGGATGCAATACCTTTATGCACGTTTTGGAAGAATATTCCGGTGTCGTGCCCGGGTTGCTTCCGGATCATGAGTGGCATTATGATATTATCGGCTATGACAATGTGACGCGGCATATTTCCTGTAAACGGCATGATTCGGGACACAGTCATTATTTCGGGAAAGTGGAAGACGAATTGATCGAACAGAAGATCGTTTCCATTGAACAGTTCGGAGCTGCGGAAGTCCGTCTGGTGGATATGCGCAAAGAAACCGATTACATGCTGAAATGGTTGAAAAAAGAGCCCCGGTTGTTCTGTCCGGCTGAAAAATAAAAAGACGCTTGCGGAAAAACATTTTTCTTCAGAGGCAATTTCAAAAAGTCTTCAAAAATGCCTGAAAACTCTTGTTGAGTTCTGATTGAAAATCCAGCAGTTCCTGGAATTTTCAAGCGCAAAGGAGATCTGATTCTATGGCATAAAACGTCGAAGAGGCTTATTTATTATTCCCGTGTATTTCTGTCTCAAACTGCAGGCAGAGGAGAACGGGAGGTTTGGAATCAATATTATAACGTATCACCGTGTAATGCCATCAGACAGAAATAACGGATTCCGTGTTCCAGTAATCCATCATCAAAGTCATAGAAATTGGAGTGGAGCGGGGCGGACTCGCTGGCACCGAGATGGCAGAAAACGCCCGGATATTTTTGCAGATACCAGGAAAAATCCTCACTGCTCATAACATGAGTCGGTAATTCCACAAAGGAATCATTGCCAATATGTTCCGTAATTACACGTTTGACTTTCTCAAAATCATCTCTGCTATGGTTGACCGGCAGATACGGCACCGGACAGGTAAAATCGCAACCGATTCTGCGCCGTTCCGTGATTTGTTTGACGACGGATTCAAAATCATGCAGCAGCTTTTTTCCTTTTTCCTGATCCAGAAAACGGATTGTGCCAAGCAATTCTGCCGTTTCCGGAATGACGATATTGCAATTTCCTCCATTGCAGCTGCAAAATGTCAATACACAATCTTCCGGAACGATTTGTTTGCATGATTGCATGATTTCTGCCGCACAATCCAACGGATTATTTGCCAGTTGCGGTAAACTGCCGTGACCGCCTTTCCCATGCAGCACGATCCGGAAAAATCCGGCTGCCGCCATCAGAATGCCAGGCTTTGTATTGATTTTGCCGTAGGGCAGTTTCGGCCAGTTATGCAAGCCGGTGATAAAATCCGGTTCCGGCGCACATAAGGCTTCCGTTTCCATTAAATTACGGGCAAGACTTGCCATTTCTTCCCCCGGCTGAAACAGAAAACGGACGGAGCATGGAACATCCTGCCGGATGCCGGAAAGAATTTTTGCCGCTCCGTACAGCATGGCAGTATGTCCGTCATGACCGCATGCATGCATCATGCCGGGGTGAATGGATTTATAAGGAAGATTGTTTGATTCCTCAACCGGCAACGCATCGATATCGGCTCTCAACGTCAGATTTTTTGTCTTGTCACGGTTCATGAGAGCGACAACATCCGTTTCCAGAAACGGAGTTTTGACATCAAGTGCCAACTCACCCAGCCGTTTCCGTATCAAAGCGGAAGTTTTGTATTCTTTTCCGGCGATTTCCGGAATCCGGTGCAATTCGTGCCGGAACTCTCTTACTTCCGGTAAAATACTTGTGATCCGTGTATTTAATTCCTGAAGAGAAATCATAATAATCCCATCCTGTCTTTAATCCGCAAGCCATTTTGCCAGATTTTCACGTACAAAATCGTCGTCATGCAAATGGGGATACGCATCATGGACCCGGGTGATTTCCTCCGCCTGACCGGGAGAAAGTGTTTCTGCCGGATTCAGACACCAGATACCGGGGAGCAGCCCTTGACGGTGCAGAACTTCATGGATTCCGGGAATACAACCGGCAAATCCGTTACGCGGGTCAAAAAATGCGGCATTGGAATCTGTGATTTCCACTGCCCGGGTCAACAGTTCCGGGGGAATGGGGGAATTATTGTCCGTGAGTGCATGAATCTCCCGGAGCAATTCCACTGCCTTCTGCGTCCAGCAGCACCAATGTCCGAGCAGTCCGCCATGGATACGGATTTTCCGGTCACCAAACCGGTATTCTGTAAGCAAATCGATTGCAATATTATCATCGTTCCCGGTGTAAAGCGTGATATTACGTCCGGATTCCGCCACGGCGCGCACCACATCCAGTGTGCAATACCGGTTGAACGGTGCCATCTTAATGGCGATTACATTATCCATTTTTGCAAATTCCTGCCAGAACTCATACGGCAGAATTCTTCCGCCGACAGACGGCTGCAGATAGAATCCGATCACGGGAATGACTTTTGCGATTTTCCGGCAATGTTCCAGCATATTTTCCACACTGTCACCGGCAAATGCACTCAAACTGAGCAAGCCGGCATCATATCCGTTTGCCGCTTCAAATTCGGCTTCATACAATGCCTGTTCGGTTTTACCGCAAATACCTCCGACTTTCAGAATCGGACGGTTTGTACGGATGCTCCATTCATCAATGAATTGAGAGGTCTGCCGCAATACCGATTCAAAAAGACCAATCTCTTTTTTCCGGATCTCAAATTGCGTGGAATGTACTCCCACTGCGATACCTCCCACCCCGGCATCCATATAATAACGGCAAAGCGCACGTTGATGTACCGGAGAAAAGTTACGGTTCGCATCCAAGGCAAGAGGTTGTGCCGGAATTACGGTCCCACGGCGGAATTCCGCTAATACCGAAGGGGTGATATCTGCAATTGTTTTCATGATTCAAAACTTTCCATTGTTGACTTCAAAGTGTGTGGGTTTGCCGATGGATTCGCCGCCATTGACGATCCAGTCCGCCTGCCAGCGGATCATTTGTTCCAGCGGGACGGATGGATAACCGAAGCAGCGGAACATTTTTGCCGCGTCGTTCAAATAACAACTGTCCCCGGGCGTTGCCTTGAAAATCACTTCTTTTCCCATCAATTTTCCGAGCATAAGGGCTGTTTTTTCCACCGATGCCGTTTCCGGTCCGGTCACGTTGAGGATCGCAGCCGGAGATTCTGTCAATTCCAGTGCCCGCAATGCGGCGGCATTGGCATCCCCCTGCCAGATCACGTTGAAGTAGCCCACCGTATTATCCACCGGTTTTCCCTCCCAGATATTTCGGGCAATGTCATGCAGAACACCGTAACGCAAGTCGATTGAATAATTCAGACGGAAAAGCAATACCGGCGTTTTGTTGCAGTCGGAATAATATTGAAAAATCCGCTCTCTGCCGAGACAGGATTGGGAATATTCTCCCACCGGTGACGGCAATACATCTTCCTGACAGCCCCCCGTTTTGATACTGACCAGCGGGTAAACACAACCCGTGGAAAAGGCAACGATCCGGCTGTCACAGAAATGTTCTGCAACAATTGCAGGAACCAGTACATTCATTGCCCAGGTCTGCGCTTCACTGCCATCGGTACCGAACTTGCGTCCCGCCATGAAAATGATGTTTTTGACTTTGGGCAGCTTTGCAACAGAGGCGCGGTCAAGCAGATCACAGGTAATGGTTTCCACTCCCCAGCTCTGCAATTTTTCCCGTTCTGCTGGATTGGAGAAACGGGCAACACCATATACTTTTTTTGTTACTCCGGCTTCCTGGATAGCACGAACTGCCTGACGCCCCATAGTAACGCCCATTTTTCCGGCGATACCAAGGATCATGATATCACCGTCCAAACGTTTCATCATTTCAATAACACCGGCAGCGGGAATGGAAAGCAAATCTTCCAGTTCCGCAGTATTTGCAATATGATTTGGATAATTCATTTTTATTGATCTCCTGATATAAATGATTTATATGTATCATTTATAATATAACTCAGTAAATCGTAAAAATCAAGCCGCAGAAAACCTTTTTTTCTGAAATCTGTACAATTTATTGAAAATAAATAAGGTGATATAATTGATAACCTTGCAATGTAATCGCTATTTCACCTTGCTTTCCATATCATTCTCAAGATAGATTCATATATATGAATTAAGCAGAAAGGGGAACATCAGAAAAACATTTTCCCTCAATACAAGTCATCCGGCGTAATACTGTGTTTTTCTTTCCCGCTGTGTTCGATGGTCCCGGTCAAATTCCAGCACATCTGCCGTCCTCGGAGGTAAGGACTTGAAATTTTTTATATAGAAGAGGCAATTTCAAAAGTCTTCAAAAATGCCTGAAAACTCTTGTTGAGATCTGAAAACGGAGCGTTTGAGGCTTGTCCCGCCGTAGCCTTGGCGAAGGTGGATGGTTATTTTCCACGCCTTGTCACGGCATAGCCGTATGGCGACGCCGGAACAAACTACCATTTCCATCTCATCAACAATCCTTTTTCAGTCAAATTTTGCCGGACTTTTGAAATTACCTCAGAAAAGTTGTTTTTTTCCCGATAAAATGAAGTCGAAATTCTGATTTCCCTCTGATCCCGGTACTGCAAATAAAAAATAGGTGAATTGAAAAGGTAAACGCTTACTTCATCAAAAATGAGCGAGAGTTGTAAGCGTTTACTTTTACAAACATAAAATTACAATTTTCAATGCAAGATTTTTAAGCGTTTACTACTAC
>JAFVSW010000281.1 GCA_017503545.1 Lentisphaeria bacterium
GAAAAAAATCTTGCAGACAGTATCATTCGTGCTCCTTATGACGGCATTATCACCAAAAAAACACATGATTTGGGGGAATATGTCAGTGCCGGGATGCAGATTTTGGAACTTGAGAGTCAAACCGCACTTGAAGCAAGTACGCTCATAAGTTCTCTGTATTATCCACTGATTTCGATGGATACAAATGTTCTTCTTTACTCCGGCGGCAAAAAGCTTTGTCAGGTCAAATTGAGTTATATTTCCCCCAGTATCGATCCCGTAAGCAGAACTTTTGAAATCAAAATGAACCTGCCCCCGCAGAAAAATCTGATCAGCGGTTCGCTTTGCGATGCTGAAATCATTCTTGAAAGCCGCAATAATTACGGCATTGCCGCCAATGCTGTACTTGCCCGTTCCGGGGGGAATTATTCGGTATTTGTTATTGAAAACGGCAAGGCGGTGGAAGTTCCGGTCAAAATCGGCTTGACTACCGATAACTATACAGAAATTCTCAATGCGAATGCTTTGACGGGTAAAAATATTGTAGTAGTAGGGCAATACTTCCTTAATGACGGATCGCCAGTTGAAATCATTCAAGGAGAGCAGAAAAAATGAATTTGAGTGAGATTTCGGTCAAACGCTATGTGGCGATGAGCGCATTTATATTGATGCTTATTTTTCTCGGCATCAATGTTTACAAAAATATCGGTCTGGATGTGCTGCCTAAAACCGATATACCTTATGTCCAGATCACCACTGCTTATCCGGGGGCATCCCCCCAGGAAATTGAAGTAGATGTGGCACGTCGCATTGAAGATACGGTCGCTTCCCTTGACGGCTTGAAGCATACCACCAGTATCTGCATGGAAAATGTGTGCGGTACAACTTTGGAATTTGAATATGGTGTCGATGCCGCACAAATGATCCACGAAGTCCGGGAAAAATTAAATCTTATTGCCGATGATTTCCCAAGCGGTGTCGAAACGCCGAAATTAAGTCAGATCAATATGAATGCAATTCCGGTGGTAACATTGTTCCTTACCGGCAATAAGCCCATTGACGAACTCTATGACTATGTGGATGATGTGCTTTCAGATAAATTTTCCGGTATCCGCGGCGTTGGAGAAGTCCGAATCCACGGTGGCAATGAGATGCAGCTCCATGTGATCCTTGACCGGAAAAAATTGATTGAAAGCGGCTTGAGTGTTGCTTCTATCGTTGAGCGGATCAACAGCGCCAATATCAAACTGCCTGCCGGACATATCAAGGAAAACGGCACGGAAACCAATATCACTTATGATGCAGAATTTCATGATATCGCTTCTCTGAAAGCCCTTGAAATCAGTACCGTACAGGGCAAACGCATTTATCTTGGCGATATTGCTGAAATCAAACTTATGAGCAAAGAGTTGCGGCAGGATGCCTATTACAATGGTGAACGGGGTATTCAAATTGAGATTGTGAAAAAATCCGATGCCAATGCTGTTAAAGTCATCGAAGAAGTCCGCAAGAGATATGACGAAATCATGAAATCCGGACAACTGCCTTCCGGGATGCGTCTCCACTGGTTCAAAGACAGCGGCGAATTTGTCAATGCTTCTGTGGAAGATGCCTGGGTAAGTGTCATTGCCGGGATATTGCTCACCGCATTGGTGCTGTTTCTCTTTTTGCACAATTTCCGCTCCACATTTATTGTAGCATTGACTGTGCCGGTGGCGTTTGTGATTTCTTTTGTCGCGATGAATTTTCTGGGATACACCTTTGACTTGATCACGTTGATCGCACTTGGTTGTGCCGTAGGGGTTCTGGTGGATAATGCCATCGTGGTTCTGGAAAATATCAATAAACATCTTGAAGATGGTTCAAACGCTGAAAACTCCGCAATACACGGAGCGGGAGAGATCATGACCGCTGTTGCGGCAAGCAGCTTGACCAATATTGTGGTGTTTGTTCCCATTGCATTGATGAGCAGCATTGTGTCAATGATCATCTCTCCCTTTGCCGGGGTGACGGTGGCAACGACAGCGGTTTCGCTTTTTATCAGTTTTACGCTTACGCCGATCCTTGCTTCAAAATTCTTTGCCCGCAAAGCCCAAGAACCGCCAAAACTTCTCCGGTGTTTCTATAACAGCTGGGACAAAAATTATGAGCGGATGAGCGATAAGTATGTTACATCAATCCGCTGGACAAAAAAACATCCGTTCACGGTTATCGGAATTACCATTCTTATTTCCATTTGTGCAATGATCTATGCTGCCCCCAGAACAACGATGGGCTTTTTCCCAATCAATGATAAAAGTGAGATTTCACTCACGCTGGAATATCCGGTAAATGTAAGTTTGGATGTCAACCGGGAACGCTCTTTGAAAATCATGGAAAAAATTGCTCAACGCAATGATGTGCTTTGTGTGACTTCTACGATGGGATATATCAATGCAGTCATCGGACAGGTTTCCGAGGGGGTGTATCTGACAGAAATCACCCTGATGCTCAAGCCCAAAGATCAGCGTAAAAATATTTTTGCGATTGCTGACGAACTCCGTGCAATGTTGAAAAATGAACCGGATCTGCGGTATTCTGTAAATATACCTCTGCCTACCGGCGGCAGTCAAACCGAAGTCATGGCATATATCAGCGGAACAGATGATGATGTGCTTAACCGGGAAGGAAAAAGAGCCATGCAGATATTGGAAAAATCCGGTCTTGCCAGAGATATCGACTCCACCATCCGGGTCAACAAACCTCGGATCAATATTATTCCGGACAAAACCGTTTTGAAAAATTTGAATATTCCGGAAAGTGCATTGGGTATATCCGTGATGGGATTTTTTGATGGTGTGGAGGCAGGCACTTACAAGGTCGGAACCAGAACATTTAATATCCGGGTAAAGACCAATGAATTATCAAGTGTTTCCGAAGCCGGAAATTTGAGTGCGGGAACGCTTAACGGAAAAATCATCAATATTGATACCCTTGCAGATTTACAAAGTGATCCGGTAATGGTTTCCATGATCCGGCAGGATAAAGCCCGGTCCGTGTGGCTCTATTGTAATCCCGCACCCGGTCATGCTCTGGGCGAATGTGTGGAACTGCTGAAAAAAGAAGTTGGGGCCAAACTCCCACCTGGCTATACTCTTCATTTCAGCGGTCCTGCGGAAACGATGGAAGATGGCGCAGCCGACTTTGTCAATGTCTTTATTGTTGCGATCGTGTTGACCTATCTTTTGATCGCAGCCTTGATGGAGTCGTGGTGGAATCCGTTTCTGATACTGTTCACCATTCCTCTTGGTTTTGTGGGGATGGTCTTTACCTTGAGCCTATTCGGCGAAGCAGTCTCTATGGTAGGCTTGCTGGGATGCCTTATGATGATCGGTATTGTGGTCAATAACGCAATTTTGTTGATGGATGAAGTCAAATCTCAGGTTGCCGGTGGAACGGATAAACGCGAAGCTATGGTGCTGGCGTGCCGGAATAAACTGCGTCCGATTTTGATGACCTCACTTACCAGTATTATCGGTATGCTGCCGATGGCATTCGGGACAGGTATCGGTTCAGAGCTCCGCCGCAGTTGCGGTCTCGGCGTGGTGGGTGGATTATTCTTTTCTTCATTTATCACCATTTATCTGATACCGGCTCTGTACTTTATTTTTACAAAGCAAAAGCAGAGTAAACAGTAAATAATAACATACCGCAGCATTAAACGGCGACATCGGTAAAAAACGATGCCGCCTTTTTTGCGTTTACGCACGGCGTGTCGCGGCGGTTACAGCAAGGGGCAAGGTGAAATGGTATACCGGGAACTTTGTCAGATTTTCTCAAAAAACTTTTATTCGGCACTTGTATTCTTGATTTTTGCAGTTATATTAAGTTAGTGAATGATAACTAACAGCGATCAAAACAGGAGAAGATCATGGATTGGAGCAAACGGCAGAAAGAGATTATTGAGGCGGCAATTTCCCTGATTGCCCAAAATGGGATCGAAGGTTTGACAACAAAAGCCCTTGCTGCAGCCGTTGGGATTTCTGAACCGGCTTTGTATCGGCATTTTTCTAATAAAGCCGAAATCGTCCAGGCGGTGATTGGGTGTTTCGATGATGACGTGGAAAATTTAAAGAATACACAACGCGGATGGCAATTCATCAAGGCTTTTTTTGCTCATCGCATTGAACAAGTAAAAACCGAACCGGCACTGGCAAACATGATCTATTCTGAAGAATTATTTATCCACAACAGCGATTATGCCGGTCTTATGAAAGAGATGATGCACAAGCACCGGAACATGATAATGGAAAATATTGTCATTGCATCAAAGAATGGAGTCATCAGAAATGACATTGCTCCGGAAATGATTTTCCGTATGCTTGCCGGTTC
>JAFVSW010000282.1 GCA_017503545.1 Lentisphaeria bacterium
CTGTGATCATCCGGAAGTGGCGATCATGGCACATCCTTTTAATTTCGGTTTGAATCCATTGAATCTTCCGCTGGAATTGTTTGATAATGCCCGGGTGGAAAAGATTGCGGAAGCCTTCCGGGAAAAAGGCAAGATTTTTGAAATCATGAACCAAATGTATTTCTGGCATGGGAATGTGGCATTTGCCGATTTCCATCGGGAATATATGCGTATTCTGGGTATTTTCAAAGCCGCCGGGGTGAAATTCTCCATCGGATCGGATTCTCATTCCTGCTGCGGGATCGGCTGTTTCCGCTGGAGTGAACGTGCGGCGAAGGAATTGGGCGTGGAAAATGAACTGTTCATACCATCCGCTTTTTGTTGAAGAATAAAGGAGAAAATGCAATGAATCGATTCCGTATCAATGTTTGGGTTCTGTGCTGCCTTGCTGCTCTGCCGCTTCATGCCGGATTTACCGATATTTCCGGTTTTGACGGCAAAAGTGTGGATGTGCCGAAAAAATATCATCAACTGTTCGTCCGGGAAACAGCAGGAGATACCCGTGCGCGGGAAAAATGGCAGGCACTTACCATTGAGGCTCTGACCTCACCGCAGAAAATCCCGTTGAAATGGTATTGGAATGGTATTGCGCCCCGGACTTATACGGTGGAAGTTTCCAAAACGGCAGATTTCCGCAGTAAAAAAAGTTATGTGACAGATGTCAATATGCTGGAATTGGAAAATCTCCTGCTGGATACCGTTTATTATTGGCGGGTTACAGCAGAAATCAAAGGCAGAAAAACAGTGTCTCCGGTATGGCAATTCCGTACATCAGACCGGACACCGCGCTGGATCCATGTGGAAGGTGTGGGCAATGTGCGTGACATTGGCGGCTGGAAAGTTCCCGGCGGAAAAATCAAACAGGGCATGGTATACCGCGGCACCCGGATGGATAAAGCCCCCTGGCTCATTACGAAAAAAGGTTTGGATGTGGTGTTGAATGATCTCAAGATCCGTTCCGAATTGGATTTGCGCCACGTACCCAAAGGAAAGCCGCCGCTGAAACCCCACGGGGTCAATATCACCAATTTCGGTTATGGCTCTTACAAACAGATTTTGGACCGGAAAGATCAATGCGAAGCAACGGTACGTTTTCTGAAAAAGATGACGGATCCGGCGTATTTCCCGGTTTATATCCATTGTGACGGAGGTGCAGACCGGACAGGTATCATGTTGTTCTTTCTGGAATCGGTACTTGGCATGTCGGAACAGGATCTTCTTACGGAATATGAATTGACCACGTTCTTCCAGCCCCGCAGCCGTAATTCGAAGCAGATGAAACCGTTTCTGGAAACGATCCGCAAATACGGCAAAGGGGAAGACACACTGGCAAATAAAGCAGTTGCATTTTTGAAACAATATGGTTTAACGGAAGATGACATCCGTAAAATAAAAAATAATCTGATCGACCAAACCAAATGAGGTGAATAATGTCGAAAAAAATGAGAAGTTTTACCTTGATCGAGTTGTTAGTGAAAAAATCTCATCTCTGCTGTAATCGTGCTGATGTAACGAAAAAGCCCGCCCATGGGCGGGTGAAGCTGTTCAGCTTCACCTTAATAGAGCTTCTCGTCGTAATTGCGATAATCGCCATCCTTGCCGCCATGCTGCTTCCGGCGTTGGGGAAAGTGAAAGAAACCGGGAAACAGGCAACCTGTGTCAGCAATTTGAAACAATGGGGCGTCGGGCTCAATCTTTATTCCGACTCCTACAATGATTATTTTTGTACATCCAGTATCGGCAACAATCCGGAAGCCCCGGCA
>JAFVSW010000283.1 GCA_017503545.1 Lentisphaeria bacterium
GCGGACGGGTTCGGATGTACTTCCCGTTCGCACTCTTTAGTTTTCAATTTTTCATATTTCCTTTGACATTACCGATTTTCTGTTAATGTCAAAACCATTTGACATTTTTTAACCGAAAAAACAAATTTCATTTTGTTTTTTCTCGGACTTCTATTGTCCTTACATCCGGTTCCGGAGCTGTCACAGCCTAAGACGGAATAAAAGGGAGCATTAATGTGACCGATTATGCCGGATTTCGGCTTGACTGCGGACGGGTTCGGATGTACTTCCCGTTCGCACTCTTTCGTTTTCATTTTTTTATATTTTGATATCCTTTCTGATTTTCTGTTTGTTTATCTTATTGTTCCGTTTCCAATTCGATCAGTGCAATATCCTGCGGTGACAGTTTGATCTTGTCTTGATGCAAGGCATTTCCCAACCGATTTTTACCTCTGAGTGTTGTTGAAAATTCTACTTGCTCCTCTCCGAAATGAAACAGAAACGCCAGATTGCCTCTTTTTATTATGGAGACATCTTCCGGATAAGATATGGGTGTCAATCCGGCTTTTTCAGTTGCAAAACGGATGAGCTGATCGCAGAGTTCCTGATCGATATAATTGGCATTGTAATATATTGCCGCTCCTTTGCCATAATCATTTATCGTACAGAATGGCAGTCCGGCAAGTTGTGAATTTTCAAACGAAAGCAGCGTTTTTGCACCGGTCAAACGGAGATAACTAGTCCAAACGGAAAAGGTTCCCCGGACTTCTTTTCCGTTTAAAACACCTTTGACAACGGGTCTTTTCCGGTAAAATTCCGGGTTGTTTTCAAATACCGGAGGATTTGCATTGCAAGGCATATTTTCCCCGATTTCCAAGCCGAAAAGATCATTGACATGTTCCGGATGAATACAATCTGTCTGATTGCCGTATTCATCGAAGCATCCAGAGGCCCCATTCATGATCAGAATGCCGCCATTTTTTACAAAATTCTTCATCTTTTCCGCCAGAGATTTGCTGATATGATTCTGCACTGGCAGAACGATCAATTTGTAAGCGGACCAATCGGTATCTTTGGAAACGATTTCTGCGAAGTCAACGTTTTTGCACAAGGAGATGTAAGAACAACAGAACATTTTATAGTATTGTTCCAGCCAGCTTATTTTACAACCACCGTACATCCATTCTGCATCATGATCCCGGATGATGGCACATGGGCTGTGGGGCAATGGTAATTCCGGATATGGTGCGAGAACCTGATTGGCTTCTGCTATCAGAGATTTTACAGATTCATATTGCGGACCGGTATTACCGAATGCATCAACAACCGAGAGATGGATTTTTTCTCCACTGGTCATAGCATTACCCCAGGGGAAATAGAAAATTTTATTGTAGCCGTAACCGGCATAAAGCCAGAAAAAGAATTTCGTCAAATCTTTCATCGGCCACCCCGGGTTAGGCGGTGTTTCCATGATCCATGGTGGGGTGCCGGGTTTTAAGCCGGAATACAATGTGCATGCCATTTTATTGATATAGGGCAGCATCATGGTTTCCTCTGAACGATAATTCGGATATACATCATTTCCCGCAAAATCAAGACTGGAAAAGACTTCATAACGGTCAGACAGGCAATAATTATTGGTTCCGATCATGGTATCCGGCATTTTATCCCGGATAATTGCTGCCTGAAAATGAACAAACTCCGCCTGTATTCGGCTCCGGAACCTTCTGGTTTCAAGTCCCCGGCATGAGATTTGGTTATCCAACAGCTCATTCAATTCAATTTCATCCCAGCAAGTATATTCGCCACTCCAGAATTGTGCGCGCCATGCCTGATTCAATGCTTCGATGGTTTGATATTTCTTATGAAGGTATTGTCGGAATTCAATCTGACAATCTTCGCAGAAACACTGTGAAAACGGGGTGGCTCCCGGTTCATTTTCGATCTGCCATGCCGCAATGTAAGGATCATCTTTAAAATAATCTGCAAGTTCCGTTGTTATTTTCTTTACATATTTCCGGTAAATTTTTGATGTGTAGCAGGTATGATGACGGATCCCGAAATATGCCTTATTGCCGTTCCGATCCATTCGCAGAATGGAAGGATGTTTTTTACACAGCCATGCGGGGGCGGCGGCAGATGGTGTGCAGAGAACGGAACGGATCCCCTGTTCACCGAAAATCCGGATCGCTTCTTCCAGCCATTCGAATTGGAATTTTCCTTCTTCCGGTTCCATGTGTGACCATGCAAATTCGCCCATTCTGACATAACTGAGCCCTGCATTTTTCATTAATTCTGCATCGCGTATGATTCTTTCACGAGTCCAGTTTTCCGGATAGTACGATGTTCCGACTTCTATTTTCATATATCTTATTATCCTCTATAGTTGAATAATGCTTTATGGATAAAACATCAGGGCGTTTGAGGATTTTGAATGTTGTCCAGATTCCAGGGAATGCAGGTCGGCATGATGTATCCCTTTTTATCGTAGACGGAATACCCGAAGTAATAGGCTGATTTTGAACTCACATTTCCCGCAACGGCAACCATGTTTGCGCGAAGTTTTGTCGTACGCCAGTTTGCCCGCCACCAGGAATCACTGAATACATTATCCGCTCCGTTATTATTGGGATGACGCAATGCGATTGGCGATGCTGCCGCTACGTTGTAAGATCCACTGGTATTATAAGCCTCTGTGAACAACAGGCGGTTGGCAGGATGGCGTACATTGGAGATTTTAACAAGGTATTGTGGTAAAGCGGATGGATAACATAAATATGCGTTCATTCCATAGGATGGTCTGGTATTGAGCAAATCTTTTTTTGCCATGATGGAACCGGGACAGTAAAAAGCATCCGCATGTAAGCCCAGGTAAGCGGGAAACCCTTTGATTTCTTTTCCTCTGGAGACGTAGGGATAAATACGATTCACCCATGGTTCATACGCCCCATTATACATTGCCCACAAAATCGGGAAATAATCCTGATTATCGTTTGTATAAACGGTGGTGAGCACCCCCAATTGTTTCAGATTGTTCGTACATGTTGTTTCTTTTGCCTTTCCTTTCACGGATCCCAATGCTGGAAACAACATGGCTGCCAGAATAGCGATAATGGCGATAACGATAAGCAGTTCGATCAAGGTAAAAAGGTTCCGGTTATATGTTTTGTTCATTTTTTTATTGTCCTTTCTTGTAATTTTTTCGATCAAGGTAAAAAGGTTCCGGTTATATGGTTTGTTCATTTTTTATTGTCCTTTCTTGTGATTTTTTCGATCAAGGTAAAAAGGTTCCGGTTATATGGTTTGTTCATTTTTTATTGTCCTTTCTTGTGATTTTTTGTTTTTATGGTATATTATAACGTATAAAATGGAAAAAGTAAATGCAATTTTTTGATAAAAGGATGTAATATTTTGTCTGATATATCATTATTTATTCCTGCAGGAAATCCCGGTGAGATTTCTTTTGTATGTATTTTTGAAGAAATCGTGGAATTCAAACGTCCCTACAAATTGCCGTACAATACCCTTGCGGGTATTTGGGATGATGGCGGACTGGATAATTCGCCATTGAACGATTTGGATGACAACACCCGTTATTCCCGGCGTGCCGGCTGGATTTATTTTACCCCGGCAGGTAAAAATATATTATATGAAACGAAGAAAAATCTGCGTTATATTGCCATTCATTTCAATATGGAATTGTATCCCGGGCTGGATGTGTTTCTGAATTGTCCGGAAGTGATTTTTGAATATGCACCGGAACCGGTCCTGAAAATGCAGGACACATTCCGGATAACTGATCCATATTGCCGCACTTCCTGTTACCGTGAGATCTGCCTGAATTTCTGTAATCGGCACTGGCCGCGACCGAGACCGCTGTAAAGTCCGTAATGGATGAACATGCCGTAACGCATGTCTGCAAATGCTTCGACTTCTTTTCTCATGCGTTTGACCTTATGTTGTTATTTGAGTTTTTTTTGCGAAAAATCAATAAATTAATCCTGCATGACGACAGGCTATGTATTCGTCAAAGTCGCTCCATTTATATTTCTTCCAATATGCGGCAAGTTCCTTTTCCCATATTGCAACATCATCCAGTAATGATTTTTTGATCTTATCCAGAGCCGCTTTTTTATTGGTGTCACAGAAATCAAAACGTTCCATTTCCTCCAGCACACGCTGCTGAAGAAACAGTTCGAGTGCTTTTGTATGCAATGCTTCAAAACGCAATCCCAGAGACAGATAATATCTGGCTTCTTCTTCCATGTCATTTCCGACCGGCAAAGAGAGAATTTTTTCTGCAAGAGTAAGACATTCTGCCGGATCGCGGGAGTTCACTGCCGCGTCAATTTTTTCTGTGATTCCAAACCAGGGATGCTTTTTCCATGCTTCCGGATCTGCTGCTGCAATGAACAACGGAACAAGAGGAGCCCACGTGCCATAAATCGGGCGGACGCTGTTGGGGCGTGTCCAAACGGTATGGATCACGGTCATATCCTGTTTTTGCCATTGTTCCAGATTGCGGAAGCGGTCGTTATAAGGGAATAACATGGAATTTTCATGTCCCTTCCAGTTACACCGCAAAGCGGATGCACCGAGTAAATTACAGCCGGAATTGCGGAAAAGTTGCAGATGTTCTTCCACATCGTCGGCGTATTTCCAATGAACAAAAACGGTTTCGGACGGGAAATTCCGGAGATATTCCATAGACTTTCCAGTATCCCGGCAGAACATATCATTCCAGATCATAGGTGTTTTGTGTTTTTCTTCCACGACATAACGGCATAATTCCGCAACATGATCGGCATAAAGTCCCATTTCTCCACGCTGGAGAGGATCGTTTTTGATTACTTCCTGACATGCTGGGCAAGTCCCCAAATTCCATGTTTCATCGCCGCCCAGATGGATATGTTTTGATGCGGGAAAGAGTTCCACGACTTCATCGATCCATTGTTTGATCAATTTCATACTGTCCGGATGGCATGGGCAAATACTGTTGAGTTTATTATTCTCCCGGAGATACGCCCATTTTTCCAGTTTTAACAGCCATTCCATGTGACCGAGGACTTGAATCACGGGAATCACATGAAAGCCCAGACCGACAGCAAACTCTGTCAAGGTCCGGATATCGTCATTTAAATACCGTTTAGTTCCGGCAAAATCCCATGTTTTCCATGCTGCCTGATGATCAAATTCCAGATACAGCGTATGATAACCGCAGGAACGAAACCAATGGAGCCATTGTTGAAATTGATCCGGGGCGGGGATCGTACCTTTCAAATCCAAATGAAGACAAGCCATGTAAAAAAAAATCCTTTCCGGTGATAATATAGTATCGACGGAAAGAATTACAAATGATGATTGCAGAATTTTTTACAGAAAAACGTGTTGTAAAATTCGTTTTTCTCTTAAAAAAATGCAGAAAAATTGTAAAAAAAGCATATTTTTTGCTTGAAAATAAAAATAAACCATGCTATTATACACAGAGATAACGGAATTCCGGAGGAGAGATGAACAAAAATCGGCAAATTGTAAAGGAAAGAGGTCAGACGATGGTCGAATTTGCAATGATGCTGGTTGTCAGTGCGTTGATTGCCGGATCTCTGTTGTTGCTGTTTGGAATGTTGTCAGAGTACGGCTGGCGGATATTGACCTGTCTTGCTTGGGAACATTTTTAAAAAAAGTTTGTCTAATAGAAATATGATAAAAAAAATAAGAACCATCCACCAGGAAAAACAGGAGAAGTCAACATGGATGCAAAAACTTGGAAGAAGATCAGAAAACACAATTCTACCGGACAGGCAATCGTAGAATACATTATCATTATTGCGATTATTGCCGTTGCCGCATTGACAATCCTGAGTATTTTCAGTGACCGTATCCGCGAATTGATCGCCGGTTCCGCCTCTGCTCTCGGATCTAACAATGCCGCATCCGAATACGATAAAGGTTCATCCAAAGAAGTCATTGAAAAAATGAACAAGGATGGCGTTCAGGATTTCTGATCGCATTATCACCAGTATTTATCATTTGCAGCGCCGGGGCGAGGTATACACTCCTCCCGGCATTGTTGTGTTTTGAAATAAAGGAAAACAATGGGGCATTACGCAGGAAACAATAAGCGGAACGGCGAAAAAGGCTCAGCCATCATAGAGAGTCTGATGACGATCATGGTGCTGATGCTTATTTTGTTTGGTTTGATGCAGTTGTTTCATGTTTATCTTGCGGATAATGTTGCAAAATTCGCCTCGTTCCGCGGGGCAAGAAGTGCCGCTGTCGGCTTTGCAGATTATCTGGTAAACCGGGAGGCGAAGATTCAAGCGATTCCGGCTTCCGGCCCGATGACTGCGTACCGGACATCCGCCGAATTTGGTTCTGCGTATTCACAATTTTATTATGAACGGACAATGGTTCCCCGTTTTATGGCTGGAGAGCAATGGTTGAATTATGAATATTGGGGAAATTCAAATGAACTTTACCATGCCGATTACCGGTGTCCCAGTTATGGTTTGCTCAAAGGCAGCGGGGACAGTGCATTGAATTGTGAATGTTGTGATTCGTGTGATGTTCCGTCTGCCGTGGTTGGCTGTAACCGTTTCGGGGATCGTGTTACTGTGAATTTTGAGTTCCGGAATTATCCGTTCCGGATGCCGATGTATCATGCGTTCACGAATGAAGATTCAATTGATATCAACGCCAAGACGCAATTGACGAATCATTCCGATTCTTACTTGAGATAATGGGGGGAGGCAGGCATGAAAATCATGCGGAAAAGGAAACATGAATCCGGGCAGACATTGATCGCAGCGGTTATTGTGTTGGTGATCATTCTGCTTGCGATCATCTTGCTTTTTGATGTACAGAATTTGATCCGGGGAAAAGTCAAAGCCCAGAATGCAGTGGATGCTGCGGCTTTGACGGGGGCAAACTGGCAGATGCACACCTTGAACCTGATCGGCGAATTAAATCTTGTCAAGGCATCCACGTTAATGATTTCTGATTCCGCTTTAGGGATTGCCATGCCGCCGGAGAATTTTACCGCGGTCAAACCGCCGGAAGAAATTCAGAGTAAGGAACAGTTGCTAGAAGAAATCCGCCGTGTGGAGGCAGAAAAAGCCAAATTGAAAAAAGCGGTTGCGTTGTTGACCCAGATGCAGACGCGCATATCATTTGTCGGACCTTTGATCGGCGTTGGCGCAGCGCAGCAGGCGGCAAAAAATAACGGGATCAGTGCGAATAAAGCATCCGGAGATCTGATATACAAACATATGTATAAAAACATTGAGGATCCGGCATTTTACGGTAATCCGAATATTGCACCGCAGATCATTAATGATTATGAATGGCGTTTACCTTATGCGGCAATGATTTATAAAATATTAGGTGTGGAAGGGGATGGGGTATACGGTTTGGCTGCCTGTCCGCGCTTCAATTATATTGGTGTGCCGACTCTTGCCAGCAACAATAATAATCCTCTTTTGCCGTATTTGACCCGGAAGAATTTTTATGCTGCGGTCAATGGTAATGACTGGTGTGAATTGATGAGTTTTCTGGATCAGCCGTATCAGGACAATTGGTGGTCCGGATTTGAATGTGATTACAAAACACATTTTCTGGAAGAGGCGGAAATTCTCCCGGTACATTTGGAATATACGACTGGCGCTGCACCTTATGATCAGGCGGAATCTGCCAATGTATTGAATCTCTTGTTTCTCAGACATTCGCAACTGCGTCCGTTGAATTCTGCATTTGACCGTAAGGACCCTTATGCTTATACGGTGGATCCGAATACAAATGAAATCCATTTGAAGACGGAATTTGATTCGGAAGGACGTCCGGTCCGGAATCCGGAAGATACGGATTTGCGTTATAATTATTTGCCTTATATCAAATGGGCGGTATATGATTCCCAATGGGAAAAATATTCGCCGGATGTGATATCTGCCTGGCGGCGTTATCTTCATTCCGGTTTCAAACCGGGGATGGATTATTATTGCGGTGCGCCATCTTATTTTGAAATTGCTCAAACGGCATCGACAATGATCGGTCAAATGAATATTTCCAGTTCAATGAAGCATGTCGGCAGTTCCCGCAGCGGGCTGGGGCGCACGTTGAAAAATCGGGCGGCAACAGCAGACAGTGCAGGGCGCAACTTGAAAAATCTTTCCAGTTCCTTAAAGGCAAATGCTTCCGCCAAAGTAATCGGCAGGATTGCATTTCAAGACGGAACTGCAATTGCACCATTTGAGGCGGGGGGAATGATCCTGCCGGTATTTTCCCACACGGCACTGCTCCCGATTTCTTTGGAACCGCCGGTCGGTTTTTCGTTCCTCGATGTCGGATGGTATTACTATATAACTGAATTTATCCCCTTATTAGGGCAGAGCAGCAGTTTGGAGGAAGCCTGGAAACTGGCACAGGAACAATATCCGGATCATATTTCTTACTTCAATTATTATTATCAGGCATTGAAAAAGATCAACGATCCGACATGGATCCAAGCGGGAAAAAAATGGTTGGATACTCCCGTAACTTATTATACCGATGAACACGGGGTGCGGCATGTACTCCAGCGGAACCGGGATTTTTGTAATTATTGGCCCAGTGGCGGATCCGGAGGTGATCGCAGAGGGCCGGGATCTTTGCATTAAGAATTTTCAGGAAAGGAATTTTATACTATGGAAAAAGAAATGTATCAAGTCGCTCAGACCGGTGCGCTGCAAGTCAATACCGTCTTTCTGCCGTTGGGTGACACATTATATATCATTGACCCGGGCGGTGATGCCGGGATGATTACCCGTAAAGCAAAAGAGTTCAAAAAAGAACATGTCAAAATTCTTTTGACACATGGACATTTTGACCATATCGGAGCCATTCCGCAATTGATGGATTCGCTTGGCGTGGAACAGGTTTATTTGCATCCGGAAGATGTGGCTCTGTATAACAGCCCGGCGAATGGATATCCGCCGTATTGCCCCCATCCGGAAAATTTACCGGAAACGACCTGGCCTTTGAATGATTCCCGGATTACGGTACGGCATTGTCCGGGGCATACACCGGGCGGTGTGATTTATTATGTGCCGGAATACAAGACGGTATTTTCCGGTGACAGTCTGTTTGCGGAATGTATCGGGCGTACCGACTTTCCCGGCGGCGATTTGAAAACACTTTTGAATGCCATTCAGGAAACGTTGTATACCTTACCGGATGAAACGGTTGTGATTGCCGGTCATGAGGAAGAAACTTCCATTGGACACGAAAAGAAGTTCAACCCTTATGTAAAAGGGGAATAAGCGTATATGAAAACTCTGTTCGCCGGGATTATAATTGATTTGATTCTGTTGCAGATTATCTGGCTTTCCGGGACATTACGGATCATTCTGCTGTTGGCTTTTGCCTGCGGCAATATGCTTTTTTATTTGTGGCAGTTGGGGGCGTTTCTGTGGAAAGTCCGTAAGACCGATGACCGGAAAGGTTATCTGCTGCAATTTGTTATAATGCAGTTTTTTTTGTTTTACAGCATATTTCTGTATAAATTGGCAGATCTGCTGATTATTCACAGTGCAAGATGAACCGCAGATTCAGGATTTTTTGATAAGAGTCTGTAATTCCCGTGCCGTTTTATCAAACGCACGGAGTTGCTCCCGCGTTATTTGTTTTGTACCATACCGCATGGATTCATAATCGCGGATCAATTGCTGTAATGGCTCGAACCAGATTGTATCATGGAATTGAGCGCACCATTCCGCCCAGGTCGCAGTCGGGGCGCGCCGTTTTCCAGTTTTACGTTCGATTTTATGCAGACGATTGTATAAATATTTTAAATCCCGCAATGTATTATCGTTGCGGGATTTTTTTCTCCACAGATAATACCGGATTCCAGCGGCAATCAACAGCAGGATCAGCAGACAAATCAAACCTTTGACTGTTGTAACAAGAAACAGAATAAAGTCACTGATCCGGGATATTACCCGGCTGAAATATTTACCCGGATAGCCGCGGAACAGAAACGAAATACTTTTTCTGATTTGTGTTCCCAGTTTTGCAAAGAATACGTCCGCCGGACCGGGGACCGGATTTTTCATATATCCGGAATAATCCGGCGGTGTCGGATCATACGCCACCCATGTTTTCAAGGTTATATCATACACTTCCAACCAGGCATGGGCATTGCGTGCGGTTGAATAATAATATCCGGCGCCATGCAGATCATCGCAAATAAAACCGGTCACATAACGTGCGGGAACTCCGGCGGCACGCAGCAGCATGACCCCGGCTGAAGCGAATAACTCACAATGTCCGCTTTGCGTATAAAGCAGGAACCGTTCCACCGGATCGGACGGCGGCTGTTTGCTGCGAATAAACCGGAAGAGCCCGGCAGGTTTCGGGTTCAGGGAATAGGTAAATTTCTGTTGCAGATATGGAACGATCCGATGGATGATCTGCTGCTGCGTCAGATTTTCTGTACCTGCGGGGAAGAGAATCGAAAGATAAGCCGCCAAACCCGGTTTCATTTCATCCGGGATTTGCAGATAACGTGCGGCATGTGTTTTTTCATTCCAAACAGGGAATGGACTGGCACTGAGCATCTCTGTTTTTTTCAGATGAACGGTGTATCCTGCGGCATTGGATTGTTTTTGCGGCAGAAGGACACCATCGGTGGTCAAACTTGCCGAGTCGGAAACCATTTCCACGGCAACGGTATTGCCTGGAATGGGGAGATAATCGGTAAAAAAGGAACCGCTGAGAAAGATTTCCCATTGAACCGTTTGCTGTTCCATACTGTCTGCTGTAAATGGATAATAACTGATTGCCAATTCTTTATCGGGGGCTAAATCCCGGAGTTTTTCCGGTTCCGGAGTTTTGTCGGAAATCTGCCAGTATCCGCCGTGATTGTATTGATCGTAACTTCTGCCCCGGAGATATCCCGGCGGTGTTTTGGAATAGACGCGAATCAGTACCGTATCATCTTTGATAAATTTTTTTAATGCATTGGGATTGGAAATATTTATTTCTTTGTTCTGTCTGGAATGGCGGATCCGGTGCATACGCCGTAAATTCCGGTATAAGTCCCGTTGCATGGCTTTGATCCCGTTCCGATTATCATTATAAATGTGAAGCATGGTGAATAACAGGAGCGGACATAATGCGAATGCGGCGGCGCGGTAATACCATATTTTTTTGGACCGGTCAAGATTATTTGCCCGGGAATCAGAAATCAACAACAATAACAGTCCGATACTTTGCAGAAAAGTCATGGACCAATGAACCATCCGGTAATTCTGCAGCAATTCTGTCGTAAAGGGGAAACGGGTATTGATGATCCCTTTTGTATTGTAGATATCATTACAGATGAGCATACAGAAAATACAGATCAGCGCAATAAAACCGCATAATTCTCTGGTACGGCGCATGGCACACAATGCCCCTGTGATATACAGCAGCAGGGGAACAAAAAAATGTGTCCGCAGGACAGCATCATTTACTGCCAGCCGGTTTTCCGCAGTTTCAAACATGGCATCCGGGATGACTACCATAAGAACGATCATGGGAAGAAGGAACAGCATATATAACGGTTTGATCAGAAATGGCAGCAATGCAAAGAGTAATGACAACAGAAATACGTGCGGCAGATCGTATTTGATCCCGATCAGAAATGCCGGCGGCAGCAGCAAAAGCAAACGGGTGAGAAAATCCACAGTTTGTAATTTTTTCATTCTCATGCTTTCTCCTGTTTCCCCAGAATATCCTGTATGGTCAAATGGATCACATCCGGTGGTAATCCATTGAATTTTTCATTGGAAAGTAAAATGCAGCGGACCTGTATTTTTCTTGCTTTCAATGCTGCGATCCAATTATGGATTTCATCGTCATACCGCTGTAAAACCAAATAAAGTTCTTCCAATTCCCGTTGCATTTTTCCGGTTGCATCTATCATTTGCGGCAGCGGATCTTTCCGTTCTGCTTCTGCAAAAGCGAATGTATCCAAAATTTCCGGCAAATGATCCGCAGGCTGTCCATTCAGCGGGCAGAGATGAACGTTTCCGCCCCAGGAATAATGGGAGATGTAGACGCCGCTGGAAATCAGGGTATAGACCAGAGAGGCTCCCAGAGAGAGCAGGGCTTCTGTGTCCCGGTTGACATCGGTTGTAATATCCCGTACTGCTTCTTTATACAGTCGGCGCCAGGAGAAGGTACCGGCAGTCTGCATGGGGTGGAAAGAGTCCAGAAATACGGCAGCAGTCGGCAGTTGTTCCTGTTGAAATTCTTTCACGACCAGTTTATTCCGTTTTGCGGTTGCCATCCAGTGAATCCGGCGCGGAGGATCTCCGGGCTGATATTCCCGGCAACCGTTGAAATTCAGATTTTCCCCGGCAGCGTGATTTCCTGTGAAAATATTATTTTGCAGCGCCCGGCGTTCCCCATGTCCGTTTGAACGGTGCATTAAAAGCGATTTCATTTCCCGGTAAGCGGGATGCACAAGCAATGTTTCTTTTTCACCGGTACGTTGTGCATGTTTGAATATATTGAATGGAAAACTGCTTTCCACCATTGCGCAGGGCAGGGGACATAATCCGCGATGGAGTGGAGTCAAGCGTACGGTTATATCCCGCTCACCTCCGGCGGGGATGGAAAAATATTCCAACGCATCGGTCCGTTGAAAATCCCTGCCCATGGAATATGGTTCTGCAAGTAAATCCAATGCAGGGAAATGCTTACGTTTATTTTTAATGTTATAGTTGATGGACAATGGAATACCGCATATCCCCCGGCGCGGGATCCGGCGTGTGATTCCCAGCCGCGGCAGAAATACTGTCCCCGCGATCAAATCAGCCAATGCACCGCTGAGCATACTCATGATGATAAAAAGCGCAGTTCCCTCCGTTGAAAAAAGAGAGAATACCATACTGACCAGGAATACGATCAGCAGAATCCGTGCGGGACGGGAGAAAATCCGTTCGTACCATCCCATACACCAGACAAAAGCCATCAGCAATGCAGACCGGTAAAAACGGTTGATCCGGGTGGCAAATAACGGTTCCGGCATCCATTGCGGTCCGGCAAGAAAGATCCGGTAATATCTTGTTATACGAAACCAGATCCGCGGCAACATCAGGCAGGCACCCGTACTGAACGGAGAATATCACTGATCACTGTTTCTGCATTATCAGAGGTAAGACCGTTTTGCGTGTTCAAAATAATACGGTGTGCAAGAACATGTATTGCAAGGTCTTTTACGTCATCCGGCGTGACAAAGGAACGTTCCTGCATCCATGCCCGGGTTCTGGCGCATTGGGTCAGGATCAGGAATGCACGGGGACTTGCCCCTAACTGAATCCGTTCATCGGTTCGGGTTTTGCGGATGATTTCAAGGATATATTTTGTAACCGGTTCCACGATTTCCACCTGATTGATCGCATTCCGTATTTCCAGCAAGCCGCCGGGGCGCAAAACCGGTTTGATGTCCATTGCCGGGTCGCCGTTCAAACGATCTTTCAGCATGGCAAGTTCTGCATTTTCATCGGGATATCCCAAAGTCAATTTCATATAAAAACGGTCAAGCTGAGCTTCCGGCAGAGGATAGGTTCCGAAATATTCCACAGGATTTTCTGTTGCGATCACGAAAAACGGATCGGGGAGCGGGTAAACGGTTCCTTCCAATGTGATCTGTTTTTCATTCATTGCTTCCAGCAAAGCGGATTGTGTCCGCGGGGATGCCCGGTTGATTTCATCGGCAAGTACCACATTGGTAAAAACCGGACCTTTATGCAACACAAATTCCCCGGTTTGAGGATTATAAATGGAACCGCCAGTGACATCGGCAGGGAGCAGATCCGGCGTGAATTGAATCCGTTTGAAATCCACATTCAATGTAACAGCCAATGATTTTGCCAAAGTTGTTTTTCCAACGCCGGGTACATCGTCCATCAACACACTGCCACCGGCAAGGACGGCATTCAGAAGCAGATCAATGGTAGATTCTTTGCCGCGAATGATGCGGAGCATTTCCTGTTTGACTGTTCTGATTTCCTGAAGCAGACTGTTGTTTTCCATTGTGATCACTCCCAGTTATTTTTTCGGTTAAAAATCCTGATCTTCCTGCAGTTGCCGTAATATTTCCGCAAAAGCCGCCTTCCGGTCATCCAGACTCAAGCGCGGGAAGAATGTTTCCGGCGCCGGTTTTTCAGCCAGTTCATCGGGGATTGCATCCAGGAAGGGAGAGGGGTAGCGCGGTTCATTCTGCCCATAGCGGAATCGTTGTTTTGTGAGGGTGAGGATCAGGGTCCGCTTTGCCCGTGTGATTGCCACATAGAACAAACGCCGTTCTTCTTCTTCATTCCCTTCACTGAGCGACCGTTCATGGGGGAAAAGTCCCTGTTCCATACCGACAAGGAAGACACAGGGGAATTCCAACCCTTTGGACGCATGTACCGTGGTCAGGATCGGTCCATCGCCTTCGGCTTCGGATGTTCTGTCCCGATCGTCCATCAGACTGTAATTTTCCATAAACTGTTCCAGTGTGGCATCTTCGCCTCTGGCTTTGCACCGTTCTTCATATTGGGCGATGCAGTTGAGAAATTCAAATACGTTTTCCTTACGGTCTCTGGCTTCCTTGATATCCTTATAGAGACGCTGGAATCCGGTAAGAAATCCGGTATCTTCCAGATATGCCTGTGCTTTCTGGAACAGCTGGCCGGGTTCTTTAAAGCCTTCCCGGTATTTTTGTATGACTTCCCCCAGATTTCCGGCAGATTTTCCGGCGGGACCGGAAAGTTTACTCAAGAAGGAATCGGTGACCAGTAATTCCGTCATGGGGATTTTAGTTTCTTCTCTGGTACTGCGTAATTTGAGAATGGCTTTATCACCGATTCCACGCGGCGGAACGGAAATGATCCGCAGCAAACTCTGATCATCCCGCGGGTTCATCACCAGTTTCAGATATGCGGCTGCGTCTTTTACTTCTTTACGTTCAAAGAATTCCTGTCCGCCGATAATGGTTGGCGTAATCCCTCTGCGGCGGAATTCCTGTTCAAATGTCCGGGAGAGGTAATTGGACCGGTAAAGGATCGCACAATCTTTGTAGGAATATTCCGGATTGTTCCGCAAAAATTCGTTGACGGCATCGGCAACAAAAACGGCTTCTTCATCGCCACTGGGGAGGGAGACAACCTTTAATTTATCGCCATCCCCGTTTGCTGACCACAATTGTTTGTCGTAACGTTTTGAGTTGCCGGCGATGACGGCATTGGCACTGCGGAGGATATTATTGGTTGACCGGTAATTCTGTTCCAATTTGATGCGGACTGTACCGGGGAAAATATCCGGGAAGTCCAGAATGTTGCTGATATCGGCACCGCGCCAGGCATAAATACTCTGGTCATCGTCACCCACCACACACAAATTCGGTTTATCTCCGGCAAGGAGTTGGAGGAAACGGAACTGGGAAATGTTGGTGTCCTGATATTCGTCCACCAGCAGATAACGGTATTTGGAACGCCATGCCTGAAGCACTTCCGGATGTTCTTCAAAAATACGCACCGTCAAGAGCAGCATATCATCAAAGTCAACGGTATTCTGCAATTCAAGCAATTGCTGATAACGTTCATAAATCTCTGCAAACCGTTGTTCTTCCGGCGTATTATCAGCGGAAAGAGCCGCAGCGGGAAAAATCATATTGTTTTTGCAGCGGCCGATATAAGATTGCACGACAGCAGTTGGCATTTCTTCTTTTGCATATCCGAATTCCGCTGCCGCCTGCCGGATGATACTGGTTTGATCGGAGGTATCGGCAATGGAAAAATTACTGTCGAAATGACCTGCTTTACCGATATCTTTCCGCAAGATTCTGCCGCAAATGCTGTGGAACGTTCCCAACGTGACTTTTCGTGCCTGATCGGCTCCGATCATTTTTTCCATACGTTCCCGCATTTCACTGGCGGCTTTGTTGGTAAATGTAACGCCCAGAATATTTTCCGGCGGTATTCCCTGTGAGATCATATAGGCGATTCGTGCAGTGATCACACGTGTTTTGCCTGTTCCGGCACCGGCGAGGACGAGCAATGGTCCTTCGATGGTGCTTGCGGCTTTGCGCTGTTCCGGATTCAATCCGTCCAAGATAGATTCACTCATGTATATTTCCTTTTCCTGATAGTCTATCCGTAATATAACACAAAGAATATAATTGTAAAGGCGGATTTATGGAAAAATAGCCAAAAAATCAATCGTTCCGGTTTTAACGGAAGGGCAATTCGATGGGATTGCCGTTTTTGAACGTGTAGGCACAGGAATAACCGGCGGCTTCTGCAAGGGCAATTGCTTTATCAAAATCCGCCGCGATCTGTTCCGGTTTGTGGGCATCTGATCCCAATGTGATGCAAACACCACGTTCCCGGGCAAGTTTCAGCAATTCCAAAGAGGGATATTGTTCCCCGACCGGTTTGCGCCAGCCTGCGGTATTGATTTCCACCATGATATTTTTTTCTGCACATAACTCAAATATGGAACCCATTCTGTGGGCAACTGTTGCCGGATCGGAATGACGGTATCCGAACACTTTCGGCAGGTCTGCATGACCGAGAATATGGAACGGGAAACCTGTCACAAATTCACAAAGCATATCAAAATACATGTTCCACATGAAATCCACACCACATTCCAGAAAACGCGGGGTGTAATCCGGGTGATCCACAAGAAATCCATTGACCGTGTGGATCGAACCGATAATGTAGTCATATTGTTCCGGCAGAACAAAATCTGCAACTTCCCGCATTCTTCCGGGGACGTAATCCATTTCGCAGGAATACAATACTTCCAGACCGGAACCTTCGGCACGTTTTTTCATATTCTGTACGATTTGCCGGTACTCCGGATATTGCAGCATCATCATCCGGCTTTCCTGGTCAAATCCGTCCGGGCTGGGCAGATGATCAGAAATCCCGTAATACTTGAGTCCTTTGGCAATGGCTGCGTCAAGGAATTCTTCCGGCTGCCCGGAGGCATGACCGCAAAGGATAGTATGGGTATGTAAATCTGCCAGCTGTCCGGGAATCATGATACGGCATCCTCGACTTGTAAACGGTGTTGGATAGAGGTCAATGCCCGTTTGATTTCATCATTTCTGACGCAGGCATCTTCTACTTCTTTGACCGCATGGATCACCGTTGCATGATTGCGTCCGCCGAAAGCCAAACCGATTTCTTTGTGAGAGCAATTGGTCAATTTCCGGCTGAGATACATTGCCATCATACGAGGTTCCGCAATATTTTTCGGACGTTTTGAGCCGGTAAGATCGTGTACATGGAGACCGAAATGTTCCGCCACAGCCTTTTGAATGGCATCGATGGAAACGGTACGGTTTTCCGCTTCTTTATTGAGAATATCAGCAAGAAGACTTTCCACTGTTTCAATGGTAATGGTTTCCTGCATGGCAGAAGCATAGATCTGCAAATGCAGCAAAGCCGCTTTCAACGGGCGGATATTGGAAGAAATGCGCCGTGCGATGAATTCAAGAATGGAATCATCCAGTTTCAAATGCATGGATTCCTGTTCCTGCTTCAGAATGGCAAGGCGGGTTTCGTACAACGGCGGAGTAATCTGCGTCGTGATTCCGGATTCGAAACGGGAAACAAGGCGGTTTTCCAAACCGGGGATTTCCGCAGGCGGTTTATCCGAGGTCAGAATAATCTGTTTGTTTCCATTATGTAATGTATTGAATGTGTTGAAAAATTCTTCCTGCAATCCGGCTTTTCCGCTGAGAATATGTACGTCGTCGATCAGCAGCAGATCCACATTACGGAAATGTTCCCGGAATTCAAAATGGGTTTTGTTCCGCATGGAATCCACATAAGCATTCAGAAAATCTTCGCAAGAGGTATAGCGTACAACGGCATTGGGATTCCGGCGGACAACATCGTTCGCCACCGCCTGAATCAGGTGTGTTTTACCAAGTCCGGGGCCGCCATAAATATACAACGGGTTGAATACACCGGGATCTTTTGCCGCTGTTGCCGCTGCAGAATAGGCGTAACGGTTGCCTTCTCCGACAACGAACGTTTCAAAGGTATGTCTTGCATGGCAATTTTCTGCGCATTTTCCGGCGACAGTCTGAACAGGCTGAACCGGTTTGATTTCTTCCTGAACGGGAGCGAGAACTTCCGGTGCTTCCACATCGGTATTGATCAACTGGATCTGATGTCCGGATTCAAATTCCAAATTATAATCCCGACCGCAAGCGTTGATAATGGCATCATGAAGGAGGTCGGCAAGATTGTCCCGGATCCAGTCCCCGAAGAATTCATCCGGTACACCGAGCAGCAGTTTATCCTCTTCGATACAAAGAGGCGTGATTTGAGAAAACCACTGTTCATATGTACTTTTGGATGCACTCTCCAAATACTTGCTGGAGCGGCTCCAAAGTTCCGCGACTTTCATTGAATCCGACATAATTAACTGAAAAATCCTATCTTTAAGTTCATTTTTTCAAAACTTATCAACATGCCCGGTTCCGACCGGATAAAGATATGCGGCAGAAAGATCTTCTATTCATTCATTCTATAGCTTTTTAGAACAGAAAAAAAAGGAGGAACGCTCCTCTTTTTCAATGCTTTTGCAAGCTCATTTTGAATACAAAAACTGTCATCCGCAGCTCTTTGATAACTTTACAGCCAAAACCCTGAAAAGTCAAGCCGGAAATCAAAAATACACCACTTTTTTTTGCCCTTTTACAACCCATGATTTACCAATAAGATACAAGGGACACTTTGAACTTGTCAACAAGTTATTAACATTTATTGACCGTTCTTGCCGTTTTTTTTCAAAAAAAAATGCTTCACCGGCAGTTTTGGAATTGAAATATTCCGTTTTGAGTGCATATTACCATTATTGTGAAATTTGTTCTCAGATCAGGAGCTGGATGTTTTATGGTGAAAAACCGGACCTTATTTCTCTTAGATTATTGTTTGACCCCTTATGATAAAATTACGTCATGCGGGATATTGTGTGAAAAAGGCAAGATCATTGCCACTGGCGGTGCTTCTGCATTCGCAATGGATGAAGAAGGTTTGGAAGTCATTGCATTGAAAAATGCTTATGCCATTCCCGGATTGATCGACAGTCATATCCATGGTATCGGTATTACGGATTCCGCCGACGCTGCAAAAGGAACGCCGACGCTTTCCGAAATGAGCCGTCTTCTTGCCCGGCACGGCGTGACTACGTTCTGTCCGACTCTGGTGTCTCTGCCGGAAAAAGATATGCTTGCCGCGGTGGATAATCTTGTTCGGGAGATTGAGACAGGGTGTTCTTATGCAGATACTTGCGGTATCCACTTGGAAGGACCGTTTTTGAATCCCAATAAACGCGGATCCCAGAAAGCGGAAAATATCCGCCCTGTGGATCTCGGGTTTGCCCGTGAATTGATCGCGGCAGGCAGACATCATATCCGCCTGATGACTTTTGCGCCGGAATTGGCGGATTCCGTTAAACTGGTGGAACTCCTGTTGGAAAACGGAATCATTCCTTCCATGGGGCACAGTGAGGCGACGGAGAAGGAAACGCTTGATTGTGTGGAAGCCGGTGTTCGCCGTTGTACTTATGTATTTAATGGAATGCCCGCATTGAATCACCGGGAAGTCAGTTTGACTACTGTTGCATTGACCGATGACCGGATCAGTGTGGAACTGATTGCCGATGGGATTCATGTGCTGCCCCGTATGATGGATCTGGTACACCGGAGCAAACCGCGCGGTAAATTGATCGGGATCAGTAATTCCGTGGTTCCCTCTGATGCGGCGGAACGGCGGGATGAAGTGGAATCTGCACCCCGGATCATCCGCAGTGCGGACGGTAAGATTATCGGTTCCACGTTGACATTGGAACATTCCTGGCATCATTTGGTGCGGTATGCCAATATGCCGGTTGAAGAAGCCGCCGCCTGTTTTACACTCAATCCGGCAAAAGACCTGGGGTTGATTACCCGCGGAGAGATTTTCCCCGGACGGCGTGCGGATTTGACCATATTTGATACGGAAACACATCAAGTGCGGATGACCGTTTCCCGTGGTAATGTAGTTTACAGAAAAGATTGATATAAGGATCATATTATAAAAATGAATAAGCAGGAAAAACATTATATTCTTCTCGATTCCGGAAATTGCCGTAAATTGGAACAGGCCGGTCCTTACCGGATCATCCGTCCCGCTCTCAATGCGTTCTGGCCCCCGACTCTTTCGGATCAGGAATGGCAGAAAGCCGATGCTTCTTTTGAACGGGAAAGTACCGGCGGCGGTATTTGGAGCTGGAAAGTCCGGCAGCCCGGGGAAGGGGAATGGTCCGTACGTTGGGGCGGTGTCAACCTGATGGTCAAACCGACACAATTCGGTCATCTTGGTTTTTTTGCGGAACAGGCAGGAAACTGGCAATGGCTTCGGGAACAGACCAAACGGCTTGGCAAAGATGCCCGTACTCTGAACTTGTTTGCATATTCCGGCGGCGCAACAATTGCAATGGCACAGGGCGGCGCAGATGTTACCCATCTTGATGCCTCCAAAGGGATTATTGAATGGGCAAAACGCAATCAGATCTTGAATCCGGAAACCAAAGATCATATCCGCTGGATTTGTGATGATGCGATGAAATTTGTTGCCAGAGAAGAACGGCGCGGTAAAAAATATCAGGGGATCGTCCTGGATCCGCCCAGTTTCGGCCGCGGGGCGCAAGGGCAGGTGTGGAAGATCGAAACCGGTATTCAGAGCCTTTTGGAATCCTGCCGTGCGATTCTGGATCTTTCCCGTCCCTGTTTCCTCTTGCTTTCCTGTCATTCCCAGGGATTTTCTCCCATGTCTCTGGAACGGATTTGCCGCGAAGTCTTTGCGAAAGATGGCGGCAGGTTTGAAACAGGGGAAATGAGTATTCCGGAACAGAACGGAAAAGCATTGCCCGCCGGATTGAATGTCCGGTTTGTGAAAGATTGATCCGGTATAATGCAATATGATTCCATTTTTGGGGGACATTGGACGCTTCCCGCCGGATGGTTGTGGGGCGGTATTCTGTTGTATGTCCTGCTGATGTTATTGATTGGCGGATATGCCAGCCGGAAAGTCCGTAGTATGACGGATTTTATCGTCGCCGGACGCCGTTTGACTTTGTTCCCTGCTGTTGGAACACTGCTTGCCACCTGGTTTGGTGCCGGGACATGTATCGGGATTTCTGCCGCCGTTTACAAAGGCGGTATTCATTCTGTGATTGCGGATCCCTTTGCGGTAACGGTTTGTCTGCTTCTTGCCGGATTCTTTCTTGCCGGGGTACTCCGGCGGATGAATTATATGACCGTGACGGATATCATACATGATCATTACGGGCGTGGTGCCGGGATTTATGCCTCTTTATGGATGATTCCGGCATATATCGGCTTGCTCAGTGCGCAAATACTTGGTATCGGAACGGTTCTGCATTTATTTGCCGGTTGGGATCTGATATGTGCGCAGCTTGTGGCTGCATTGGTGATCCTGTTGTATACCGCGATTGGTGGAATGTGGGCTGTCACGTTGACCGATCAGGTGCAGATGGTGCTGATTCTGGTCGGGTTGTTTTTGATTTTGCCCGGAGCGGTCCGGGAGGCTGGAGGCTGGCAGAGTATTGTTTCCAGTCTGAACGGGAGTGATTCCATATTGCCAACTGCGTCAGAACGGGCATCGTTTTCCGGAATGATCAATTACGGGGGCAACTGGATGATCATGGGATTGGGGTGCATTGTCGGACAGGATTTGCTTCAGAGATCGTTGGCATGTAAAGACGAACGGACTGCCCGGAACAGTACATTGATTACTGCCGCTTTGTATTTTTTTATTGCGCTGATCCCTTTGGCTATTGGTTTAGCTGCCCGGATTATTCTTCCGAAATGGGGCGTTACCCCGGAAATGATGGGGAATGATCTGGAAAATCAGGTCATGCCCCGGATCGCTGCCGGGATTCTGACTCCTGTCAGCCCGGTTTTGTTGATCCTGTTTCTCGGTGCTTTGATTTCTGCGATTATGAGTACGGCAGACAGTTCTCTGCTTGCGGCATCCAGTCTGTTGATCCGGAATGTGATCCAGCCGTTATTCCCTTCTGTTCCGGATAAATCTCTGTTATTGTATACACGGATAGCAACGGTCCTGCTGATAGTTTTGTCCACCGTTTTATCCATGATGGCAGAAAGTGTATATGCGTTGATGATCAGTGCTTCGGCATCTCAATTGGTGATTGTTCTGCTGCCCGTGTTTGCTGCCATTTACCTGCCGTCAGCGTCACGTTCTGCCGTATGGACCGGAATGCTTGCCGGTACTGTGAGCTGGCTTGGATATCTGCTTTATAAAGGATGTGTATTGGAAGGTGCGCTGTTTGCATTTTTCCGATCTGATATGTTCCAATATGAATTGACGAATGGAGCAGTTTATGGATTTTTTGCTGCTTTAGTTGGATTTTTCTTTGTTTTTTGCAAACAGAAACTGACAAGTATAAAAAAATGGCCTCTTCGACGGTTTGTGCCATAAAATCAGATTTGCTTTGAGCTTGAAAATTTCGGCAGTTGATAGATTTTCAATTTGAAGTACTCACGAATTTACATAAGAAAAGACTCAACGTCCAAATGTGTCTGGATTTCCCGGAAAGCAAGCCCTGAAAGGGCGGCAAGAGTCAGACAGCCCAGGGTGAGCGAAGCGTAACCCTGGGATAAGGCATTAGAATTACATCGTCCAAGACTGGCATTGGCGGATATGGCGTTCCGGTACGGAATGACATATTCGTTAATGCGATGATTTCCCGGAAACGTCATTGCCTCCACGATGAATCCAGTTCCTGCGGAACGTCTTCAACGCGGAGGCTGTCATAGAGCAATGTTATTCAATATTCTATTCCCAGGGTTACGCTTCGCTCACCC
>JAFVSW010000284.1 GCA_017503545.1 Lentisphaeria bacterium
CTGGCTTGTCACGGCGTAATGATATGAAGACTGAGCTGTTTGACTCTTGCAGCCCTGTCAGGGCTGGTATTTCAGTGATTCTAAATTCTTTCGGACATTGAGTCTTTTCTTATATGAATTCGTGAGTACTTCAAATTGAAAATCTAACAGTTCCCGGAATTTTCAAGCTCAAAGGAGATCTGATTCTATGGCATAAACCGTCGAAGAGGCGAATATTTTACGACTAATCCGGTTTTATCCGGACAACTTCTGCAATTTCAATGCTGTACCGGATATGGCAAGAATGTGTTCCGTTCCGAATGGTTGAGGAATACCCTGTAATTCCGCCTCAAAAATTTCAAAATAAGTTTTCTGAACGGTGGTGGAATCCGGGGAAATTTCATGAACTCCGGCGGCATCGTACACCATAATAACGTTGGAATTGATGGAAAACTCCATCACTCCATTCCTGCCCCAAAGCGTGAAACGCCAGGAAAACGGTTCGCCGGAAACAAGTCCTTCCGGTTTGATATAAGAAACATCCCCCATAACGCCACACCCGTTATCCAACACAACCATAAATTGTGCAGCATCCTGAAAATCCGGAGCCTGCGGCACAAAAGCATTCCATGTACGTGCTGCTGTCAATTCCACAATTTTATGACCGGTCAGGTATTCCACGGCATCCAGACCGTGAACGCTGAGATCGTTAATCGTTCCGCCGTGTTTTCCGGGGTCAAAATACCATTCCGGGCGGGAATGATATGCAAGGGTATGCTGTCCGCCGAATTGAATCGCCTGAACATTTCCAATTCTGCCGGAAGCAATCAGATTTGCAGCAGTCTGTATATTTTTGTGGTGGCGCAGATCCAACATCATGCCGATTTTCAAATTCTTTTGACCGGCAAGATTTCTGATTACCGAAAGTTCTTCCAGCGAAGTACAAAGCGGTTTATCGGCAAGAATATGTTTGCCCGCATTCAAGCCGTCAATAGCACGCTCGCCACGCAAAGAAAAAATATCCCCGATGGCAAGGATATCAAATTCCGCAGAGCAAAGCATCTGTTTGAAATCGGTGTGTGTAATGGTTACACCCCATGTTTTTTCTGCATAAGATGCCGCCGCCGGATCTTCCTCACATGCCGCTGAAATCTCCCAGTCCGGATGATTGCGGAGGAGTTTGTACAACGCAGAAATATGCCCGTGATGGAACCCTGCAAATGCAACTTTGTGTTTCATAAGCAATCCGGCTTTATAAAATTGCGGCTCCGTCAACCGGGGCATCGAATTGTTCCAGCAGCACTTGTTCAAAACCGGGAATGACATAACGGAAAGAATTGTCAGCTCCCGTAATGATTTCCACATTTTCCACTGTCTGTACGGGAATATCCCGGAATGCAAGGTCCACCGCTTTGGAGTGCAAGCCAGCCAGTTCCAGCGTGGTAATAAAACGTTTTCCGCCGGAAAGTTTATCAAAGAATGCCTCCCACATACTGCCGCGGATCACGGTTTGTTCTGTGGCAACAGTAATCACTTCTGTTCCGTTTGCGGTACGGATCTCTGCCATTTTCGGCGTCCAGACGATTTCGCCTTTTTCACCGATGACCTTGAGGATCGGTCCCTTTTCCATCCGGCAGCTGTGGGAACAACTGTAATCCAACGGAGTTCCATCCTCAAGAATATAATGCAGTTCCGCGGCATCACAACTTTCAATCCCCGGATTTGCCCGGAAAAGCCGCCCGGTTACACGGACCGGTTCTGCCCCGGTATCCATGGTCATCCCGGCAAAAAACAGGAGCAGCATCAGATAATGAGCAGTTGCATTGGAAAACGGAGCATCGTTGACGGTGAGGCCATTAAAAGTCATTTTTCCGCTCCAATTATTTCTTGCATAATAACTGGAATTTCTGGGCCAGAGACACAGCCCTTTCAAATGCAGGATCCTGCCGATCTTGCCGGAAAGGATCGCCTCTTTCACCCGCGCAGTGGACTCCTGATAATTGTATTGGAAACCGACTGCGGCAAAGCAGTTGGCTTCTTTTTCAGCCAACTGCATCGCCTGAACGGATTCCATATCCGGGGCGGCAGGTTTTTCAACCAGGACATTGATCTTCCGGCGCAATGCCTCAATGGTCATGTCTTTATGGTGAAGAATTCCGGTCGGAATAGAACAGAAGTCGATTTTTCCGGATAAATCCTTCAACATGACTTTATAATCGTCATAGATTTTGCATCCCATGGATTCCAACAGGGCACATTTTTCCTGTTCCTGTTCCCGGTTGATCACGGTTGCGCCGACAAACTCGATCCGTCCGTCTTTGCAATACTGTATCAAATCTGTGTAATGAACATTTCCATAACCGGAAATACCGATAATAGCACCTTTCAATTTCATTGATCAAACTCCATTACCAGGGATAATGATCCCACACCAATTCAAGCTCTTTGTCTTCCGTTTCCACTTTGACCGTACGCACGGCATCCCGCAGGTCGATTGCCGCATTGATCCGGTTTCGTGCGGAGACATCAGAAATTTTCACGGCTTTCATCTTCCGGATGAATTCTTCCGTTGTGCAATCGGCTTCGATCATCAGGAAGAAGCCGCCGAATGCATGATTCTGCGTATAAAGTTCTGTTTTTTCTTCATCCAGATTATACATCTGCAAATCAAGAACATTATCTTTCCGGCGGATATGGAAATCGTCACGGTATCCGGCACACTTCCAGAGATTGGAACCGTGCATCTGGACCCGTTTCAGCGGGAACAAACCAACGTGAATATCATCCATCCGGACAATGACCGGACCGGATGTTTCATCATTCACCGGATTACCGTTCAAATCCAGAACATCGCCGTTGAACCGGGCAAAATGGAGATTGAACCCCAGCTTTTGCAGTTCGGCATCCACTTTATCGATTTTTGTCAGACAAAGCAGATGATTCTGTTTCAATACAGTGCGGATCTTCGGTTCCGGCGGAAAACTGCGCCAGGTACAGATTTTTTCCAGTTTTTCCATGCTGAAATCACCTTCAAACGGATGACACCGGAATGTGCCGTCGAAATCCACGGCTTCCAGACGGAGAGAAAGACTGGTCTGTTCCGCATTTTCAAAGGTGGCATACATGGGGCCATCCTGCCATCCACTGCCGCCGGATGTTACACACTGCCAGACAATATTGTCTCTGGATGGATACTGATCGAACGCACCCAGCAGGAATTTTTTATCCAGATAACTGTATCCGTGACAATCGGAATGGATCGGCATGGTCAATTCCCGGGGAAATTCTTTTGCAAGTGTGCAATTCAACGGATTATTCTGCAAATACATGGAAAATCCTGTTACCGCAAGCATGGTCAGAAACGGATCCCGGTCATATTCCGGAATGGAATCACTCCATCCCAACAGGAACGGGAGGAAATCGACCCGTTTTGTAGTATAAAAGCCATTGTATCCCCGACGGTACGGAGCGGGGAACCGATCGCCGAAAAATGCCGCTTCTTTCAATAATACATCTTCCAGGAATTGAACAGAGATTTGTTTCAATTCCGCATCGTTTGTCACGATCGCAGCACAGAGCAGGATCGCCGCATCCACCATCAAATACGTTGTAGTGTAATTTTCCGCGATTCCTTCCGTGGTAAGATAGGTCATAAATTCAACCAATTCCTTTTTGTGCCGGGGGAACTGTTCCGGGAAAAATTTCTCTGCCAATAATGCGGAAAACATATACGCTGCCATGGCAGGATTGACATAACTCCAGGAGCAGTTTTTCGTTTCACGTGCAAATACAGCATAAGCATTTTTCAACACCGTTTGGATCTTTACACGATACGCATCCGGCAATTGTGCGGAAAAGCAATGTTCGATCATCAAAAGCGGACAGGAACTGAAAAACGTACCATTTCCATCCTTTGTTACCGGTTCTTCCCAATACCATTTGAGTCTGCCATCCGGATCCGGCGCATGTTCCAGAAAATTCTGTAAGATCCGTTCCACCGTTTGAGAAACGGAAAATCCATCCGGCAGTTGTGTAAGTCTCTGCTGTTCCTGCAGGAACAGTAAGGATAATGCAAAGGTTACGGAATCCCGGTACGGGTGCAGGGAACGAGCGGTAAAACGGTCTTTCTGAAAACGGCTTTCCAATTGTTCCTGTGTGTAGAATGACGGGTCATAATCGCCGATCAATCCTAAATCGGCATCATATCGGTTCAAACCATCCCGCAGGCAATGTTCCTGCAGTTTCAACAAACGATCTTTCATTATTTTATTTTCCCGATTTCAACATTACTGATTGTAAGGGAACCTTTTTTGGAGACATTGTACAAATACAACACAGTCGTGGCTTTCTGTGCCGGGAAGGCGATATTGACGATCTCATCCGCCTGTCCGAGCCCTTTGCCCCACATGGGAGAGGCAACCACTTTACCGGGCAGATTTTTGGCATTCAGATTGTAAAGCATAACCCCCAGAGTTGCGCCGTCCTTTGCGGTAGCCGTCATGGAGAAAGAGATCGGCTTGTCGGAAGCCGGGAGATTGATCACGCCGAAACTGTATTTGCCGCGAATCACCATTTTACCGTTTTCCACTTTACCGCCGAGACTGAATCCGGTCTGTCTTTTGTTGAAATCCGCTTTGAACGGGAATGTGATCGTGGGGATTCCAACTTTTTTGGCGGCAGCTTTTTTCTGAACAACGGCGGTTTTATCCGTTGTTTCAATATGGAACGAGCTGATGGAAAGGGGAACTTTGCCGATACTGTAAAAATACAAGGTTGTAGGTGTTTTCAAATTGGATGCAGGGAGAATGAACTCAACATCCGTTTTTCCGTTGATGTTATACCCCCACAGGACGTTCTGGAGCGGTTTCATAGCAGGATTGTAAAGGATCATCCCCAATCTTGCGCCCTGGGCTTCCACCTTCATTTTGAACAGAAGATTTTTCTGGGAAACCGGCAAACGCATCGAGCCGAAGTTATAATTATTCTGACTGACGATCGCATTATCTTTCACCGGGGCGGAAATACCGTATTTGCCGACATTTTTGAAATCGACTGTTACGGGAAAATCCGCGGCGGAAAGAGTGGAGATCACAGCTGCTGCAATTGCAATACCTGTACGTTTCATAGTGTTGTTTACCTTTATGTTACCATATTGTTTGATAAGTCTGAGCGGACGTTTCAACTGCCGCTCCGTAAATTCCTTGTATGTCATTACTTTGCCTGTACGCCAGGCATATTGATTGTAGGGTGCGACCGTCGTGGATTCGCACGCAATAGAAGTTTCTCCGGATGCCGGAATCGCCTTTTTTGTGATTTTGAGCAGACGGCAATCGACCGGTGCAATATCCATCACAAATCCTTTTTTCAATTCGGCGGTGGACCAGGTCTTTTTGCCGTTCATGGTGATCCGTTTACCGGATACCACATCGGTCAAATACCAGTTGCCGTTGGGAATATCGGTCAGGCGGACATGCCATTTTTTAGTCTGGAACGGATCCCAGTTATACAAACCGATGGAATAATCACCATTGAGTGTATGGGTACGGCTCTGTACTCTGCCGTTATATTTGTTGTAATGATATTTCCAGATATAACCGCGGATACGGCTCTTATCCAGATCCCATGCGCTGGCACCTTTGGTCAGATCCGCCACTTTCACATGGTCATCCGCACGTTTTCCGTCAAGATAAAAGTTTTCCATCTGTTTCAACAGTTTTGTGGCTTCCAATGCTGCTTTTGCAACACAGGCTTCGTTGATCGTATAACGGAATCCGCAAGCCCCGCTTGCCGCAAGATGGAGCATACTCAAACGGTGATTTTCATAACGCTGATCATAGCCGTAAGAATCTCCGGTCATTTCAGAAGTCATACGCCGCGCGCAATTCGATCCGGCACTATATCCAACGCAATAAGAACTGCCCGGAACTGCCAGAATCGGTACATCGATCGTACGGGAAAGAGCGTCAACGGTGATCATATCAGCAAGTCCGCCGGTGAGTGTATCCGCCATGACAAATTCCAATGTACCCTTCATCAAACGCGGGTCTTCCGCAAAGGAACAGAGTCCGAATTTCAATTCTTCCAAATCCACATCGCAGCCACCAAGTGCAGTATTGGCGCCGATTTTCAGATTCGGATATTTCTTTTTCAGATCGTCTTTCAATGCCTGATAAAGCAAACGGGTCTGCTCGTTACGGAAATAATACCATTGTTTGGGATATTTCCGTACCAGTTCCAGCGGTGCCAATTTTTCCGGTTTCAATTTGGAAAATTTGAAGAACGCATCCAGACATTCTTTGCAATAACACTGAATATAAATGTCCGCTTCAATGTCAATATCCAGCCAGGTCGCCCCGTTTTTCGCATCGATCCTGCCGAGTTTCAATAATTTACGGTTAGGATAACGCCCCGGCGTGATCACTGCCTGCGGACACAATGCTCTTCCGTGATAGGCAGCTTTGTTGATATATTTGCCGTTGACACCGTTGATACCGGTGAGGAAGTCACGGTCTTCCGCATATCCTTTTTCATCCGCATTGGTAGGCGTGGGCCAGAACAAGTGCATCAAGTCATTGCCGCCAAACACACCGAATCCGGCTTTTTTCCACATTTCCTTGATGTCTTTATATTTATCAGAATATGTCTGTGCTGGAATGGAATCCACTTTCAAATCTTTAAACAAACGTGCTTCTTCCGTCAATGCCCGTTTGCTGTATGCAAAAATCGGTGTATTCGTATAACAATGGGAGACGATCCGGCTCTTTTCCAAGCCTTTCAAATCCAGCTTGACCGGGTATACACTGAATTGTCCCTTGTACGCATATTTTCCCACCGTTTCCCAATAAATCATACTTTTCGGCGGCAATTGCTTCAACGGTTTGATGATGATCGTTACAATATTGTTGGAGGTCCCGCCGAAATTACCGCCGAGGAGCGGTTTGGTCAATGCCGGCTGAAGGACACAAGTCGGGATCGGCAATTCATAACGGATGTATTTTCTGCCGTTGATCACCTTTTTTTCCTGCGGGAATGTGGTATAGATCCCCGTCGGTGTTTTCCAACGGTCCATGACGCCCACTTCCACCAAACTGATGTCTTCCGGAATTTCAATAAAGAATTTTGTTCCGCTGGATTTCAAGTCCAGAACCCGTTTGCCCACATAGAAAAAGTGAAATGACAGGTCTGACATGTAATCCTGATAAATGGAACAATGTGCATTGTCATAATGCAATGACGGGTAGGCATAGATCTTTACCTTGGGACTTTCTGCGGCAAAACATGCTGCCGTCAACAGCATCATAAGCCCAGCGAATAATTTTTTCATTTGCTTCACGTTCCTTTCTTACTATGTTTGTTACTTGCAATACAATTCTTGATTGAATTATTTTATTTCAGCCGTAAAACCGGCTTGCAGTGCAGTAATTTGGAGTGCTTTCTTCCCGACGCTGTAAAACAGAAGTTGGGATGGCTTTTTCAGTTGGGAAGCAGGAAGAGTGAATTTCACTTCCACAGAACCATTCACCTGGGCGACCCATACCGGAATACTGATCCGCTGATTCTCCAAACTGAAATGCTGAATTCCGAACTGGGCATTTTTTCCGCTTACCTTAATGGTGAACTGCACATTTTTCTTCAGTACAGGCAGCCGCATCGTGCCGAAACAATAGCCACCATTGCTGATAATCGCATTATTTTTCACCGGTGCGGAAATACCATACTTCCCGACATTTTTGAAATCGACTGTCAGCGGAAAATCTGCAACCGTAAGGTTTTTGACGACCGGGGCAGCTGCCGATTTCGTTTTTTTCGGTGCCGGAGTATCCGTAACCGTCAAATGACCATACTGTTTGATAAAATTCAGTGGACGCTGCAATTTTCTTATCATGAATGCCTTGAAGTCATAAGAACCGCCAGTGCGCCAGGCATACTGATTGTATGGTTCCCGCGTGGTGCCTTCACACTTGAGTGGGATTTCTCCGGATGCGGGGAGTGCTTTCCGGGTGATTTTGAGAAGTCGGCAATCCAATTTCGGAACATCCATGATAAAGCCCTTTTTCAGTTCCACAGCGGTCCAGTTTTTCTTGCCGTTCATGGTGATCCGTTTTCCGGAAATCACATCGGTCAGATACCAGTTCCCGTTGGGAATATCTTTCAAGCGGACATGCCATTTTTTATTCTGCCATGGATCCCAGTTATAAAGCCCCAACGCATAATCCCCGTTGAGCGTATGCATTCTGCTCTGCACTCTCCCGTTCCAGGTATCATAGAAATAACGCCAGATATGACCGCGGATACGGGATTTATCCAAATCCCAAAGGCTGCCGCCAACCGTATGATCTGCAACTGCAACATGGGAATCTGCACGTTTGCCGTCAAGATAAAAACCTTCCAGCTGATTCAGGATTTTCATAACTTCCACCGTTGCTTTTGCAACACAGGCTTCGTTAATGGCATAACGCATGACCGATGCACCGCTTGCCGCAATGTGGAGCATACTCAAGCGATGATTTTCATAACGCTGCTCAAAACCGTAAGTATCGCCGGTCATTTCAGCCGTCATGCGGCGTCCCATCATACATCCGGCACTGTATGCCACACAATAGGAACTGCCCGGAACCGCAATAATGGGTACTCCGGCAGCGCGGGACATGATATCGACGGTGAGAGCATCATACATCCCGCCAGCCTGAGTATCTGCGGCAATGTATTCCAATGTACCTTTCATCAAACGCGGGTCTTCTGCAAAATCACAGTATCCGTATTTCAATTCGCCGAGATCTTTATTCCATTCATGAATGACGGTATTTGCTCCGATTTTCAGTTCCGGATATTTTTTCTTGAGATCATCTTTCAAAATCTGATAGAGTTGCCGGGTCTGTCCATTCCGGAAATAATACCATTCTTTCGGGTATTTCTTCACAAGCTCCACCGGGGAAAGCTTTTCCGGTTTGACCTTTGCGAATTTGAAAAATGCAGCAAGACATTCTTTGCAATAACACTGAATACAAATATCCGCTTCAATGTCGATATCCAGCCAAGTCGCCCCGGCTTCCGCCGCTTCTCTGCCCAGTTTCAATAATTTTTTATAAGGATAACGCCCCGGTGTAATCATTGCCTGCGGGCAGAAAGCTCTGCCGTGATACGCAGCCTTGTTGATGTAACGTCCGTTGACTCCATTGATCCCGGTCAGAAAATCCCGGTCTTCAATGTTCTGATCTTTATCAATACCCCATGGATTATACCAGAAAACGTGCATAAGTGAACTGCCGCCGTAAAAATTAAATCCGGCTTTTTCCCAAATGTCCCGATAGCCGCGGTTTACGCCGGACGGCAGTTGGGTATCCACAGAATCAACCTTCAAATCCTTGAACAAACGTGCCTGATCTGTAATCGCACGGCGGCTGTAAGCAAATGCGGGGAGATGCGTCAGGGTGTGTACTTTGATCCGGCTCTTTTTCAACCCGTTCAAATCCAATTTCACCGGGTAAACACTAAACTGCCCTTTATGCGCATATTTCTTGCCGGTAAGTTCCCAATAAATCATGGATTTTGCAGGAAGTTCTTTTGCAGGTTTGACAATAAGCGTAAGAATATTGTTGGAATTTGCGCCGAACATGCCCCCGGGAAGCGGTTTGCTCAATACCGGCTGCACAACACTGGTGGGAACCGGAAGTTCATAACGGATATAATTTTTTCCATTGATGACTTGTTTTTCTTTACGGAATGTGGTCCGGATTTCAGTCGGCTTTTTCCAACTGTCCATAAGCCCGGCTTCCAGCAAGTCGATTTCTTCCGGAATCGTTATGAATAAGCGGGAGCCGCTGGATCTTAAATCCGTGACCCGTTTTCCATCATAAAAAAAGTGAAATGCAATATCCGTCAGGTAATCCTGATAAATGGAAAAATGTGCATCATCATAAATCACTGCCGGGTGAACATAAATCTTGACTTTTGATGTTTCTGCGGCAAAACATGCTGCCGTCAACAGCATCATAAGCCCAGCGAATAATTTTTTCATGTTTTAAACACACCTTTCCTTACTGCATGTATATATTGTATATCATATCAATCTTTTTCGCCGACTCCACGGCGGAACCACAAGGCTTTCCCTCTGGCTGTGTTGTATCCCATAAACAAATAGTTCATGGGTTCCACATGCCCATCCGCAAAGCAGACATTCACTTTTTTACCATGTCTCTTATCGTTTGCATTTGTATCGGTGTTCCACAACGGACCTTTCTCCGCTGACTGAGCTGCCGTTGAATAACTTTCTACGGTTTTTGTACCACCGCCGGCATCTACACGCATAAAAAACAGTGTCGGCGATTTGAGCCGGCTGATTTTATAATGATTCGCCGGATTACAGCTGCTTGTATTATATTCGCCGGACATGTAATTTGTTCCATAAGAAAGCTCTTTTACGCCTATTTTGAAATAGGTATCACCGGGGCATGTGATCAATTTCAAGTGAGCTGCCGTTTTTCCATTCGACTGCAAGACGTTGACCCAACGTCCCATACTGCCGCACCTGATAACAGGGAGATAATCCTGATAGGTTTGCACATAGAAGTCAGTCAATATGCTGATCTGTTTCAAGTTGTTCGTACAACTGGAAGTCCGTGCGGTTGACTTTACCTGACCTAATGCCGGAAGAAGCATCGACGCCAGAATTGCAATAATGGCAATCACAACAAGGAGTTCGATCAAGGTAAATTGTTTTCTTTGCATTTTCATGTTTTTTCCTCTTGTTTGTTTATGAATTATATTGTTTTTATCCGTTCCGAACGATGAATGATTTATATGTATCTAATGTAATATAAATCCGCAAATAAAAAAATCAAGTCTTTTGTTATATTTTTTTAAAATGAATACAATATATTGAATTTTAATAATGTACCATATTTATTTTTTTCGTGTATTTTCAAAATTGCGCCTTGACTTTTTCTTTTTATATGCTATATTCATATATATGAATTTATCTGGAGAGCAGTATGAAATCAAGGTATCAGAATATTTACGACGACATTATGGGAAAGATCCGTTCCGGGGTTTATTATCCCGGATTCCGGCTGCCGACAGAACCGGAATTGGCTCGGTATTACGGCGTTTCCGTGGGTACGTTGCGGAAAGCGATTGACCGGATGGTATTGGAAAAACGGATCAACCGGATCCAGGGCAGCGGGACCTTTATCTGCGGGCAGAAACCATTGGGGGATCACCAACATGGACATGTGGCAGCCCGGAATATAAAGACTTCGGAATTTGTGTACGGGGCATGTCAATATCTTGGGGATCAGGCACAGATCAATCAGGTATTATTCCGGGATGAACCGGAGATCCGCTATTTGATTCTGCCGTCACCGCTGGATATCAAACCGATTCTTTCCTCATTGTACAATCAATGTTCCCTGATCCAGGCACCGATGGCGGCGTTTAATGAAATGAGCGATTATTTCCGTCCACTCCCGGAAGAATTGTTCGCCGACATTCCGGAACCGCTGATCAAACAATGTCGTTCCCTGGATGGCAATTTGCGCACGCTGCCGATCCTGTTCAATCAGACACTTTGTTATGTCAACCGCCGGAATGCAGACCGTCTGGGAGTGGAACTGCCTTGTTCCAACTGGACATTGGATGATTTGAAAAATCTTTGCCATACTTTCCGGGAAAAAGATCCTGCCGTTACACCATTGGGTGTACTTTCTACGGCATCTTTATGGTTTGAAATACTGCTTTGGAATTTCGGGGGTGATTTTTTTGATGAACGGGGGAATCCCTGGCTTCCGGAAAAAGCATTCCGTTCCGTAGTGAATTATTACCGGGAATTGAGTGAAGAACATCTTTGCGCCAATATTACAAGTTTTCAGGGGATATCCATTCAGGATTTCATACAGAAACCATATGCACAAATGATCTTCTACGGTCCACGCGGCTGTATGGATTCCGAACCGGATGTTATGGAAGTGCTGCCTTTGCCGGGGAATCAGGGCAGCGGCGTGATCTTTTCGCTGGGAATCCCCTGCAATGCACCACGTCCGGAACAGGCATTGGCATTTTTGAAGAAATTGAAAGATCACCGTCTGGCGGAAGTCCATTCTGCTGCCCCGGCGGCACGGGAAGATGCGGCATTATGGTGTAAAAAACAGCGTGTACGCCATGCGGAATACTTTATGCACTTTCCGGAGAAACAGCATTTTATTTCCGGCAATCCGCGTTTTTACCATTGGCAGAATCCGGTTTATTCGCTGATCAATCTGGCATTTCACGGGAATATTTCGGTGGAGGATGCCCGGAAAGATATTCTGAGTATCCTCTGGGATTCCGTCCATCAGGATTCCAACGGAATGTTTCTGATGTAATACGGATATTCTCTGTTTTTTTGCCATACATTCAAAATTACCTCTTGCAATCAGCAATTTTGAATGTATGGTATCGAAAAAAAGAAAACCTGTTAACAAAAAGTAAGAAAAATGAAAATAAAATCTCCTGTCATTGCTGAGCAAATCACCTCTGTTTCCCTTTCCAATGGATTGCGTATTTATGTCCTCCCGAACCATCGGGCACCCGTCGTTACCGTTCAAGTCTGGGTGGAAACCGGAAGTATTCATGAAGAAGAATTTCTCGGCTGCGGTCTTTCCCATTTTCTGGAACATATGTTATTCTCCGGGACAAAACGGTTCCCCGGAAAGACTGAAATTTCTGACCGTGCCAATGCCCTCGGTGCAAGATTGAATGCCTGGACCTCCTACAATCACACCGCCTATTATATGGAAGGGCCGTCTTCCTCCTGGAAACAACTCGCTGATATGTTGTGCGATATGGTCAGTGCCCCGTTGTTCCCGGAAGATTCTTTCCGCAAAGAAAAAGATGTGATTCTGCGGGAATGTGCCATGCGTGCAGACAATCCCGATTCCATGCTGTTTGAAACATTGCTTGCCAACCGGTTCCGCAATTTCCCCATGCGTTATCCTGTGATCGGATTACGGGAAGGAATCGGACGGGTGGACCGGGAAATGATGACCTGTTATTATCAGAAACGGTATTGTCCCCGCCGTGCATACGTTGTTGTTGCCGGGGATGTAGATCCGCAGGAAGTGACCGATCATATCAATACGCTCCTGGGCTCCTGGCAGAATACGATCCTCCGCGAACCTTGTCTGATCCCGGATGAACCGGGAATTTTCCCGGTCCGCATGACAACGCATTTTCCGGATCCCATGGCGCGTTGTGCGCTTGGTTATATCACACCGGGTGCGGGCCATAAAGACATTCCGGCACTGGAAGCATTGGCATCCATTCTGGGCGGCTTTGACAGTTCCCGTTTGATTACGGATCTGCGTGTCCGCAAGCCCATTGTGATCGATACCGGAGCATTTCTGTATAAGACAACGCAAACCGGCGTGATGTGTCTCTGTACCGATTCCTCCCCCGATAATGCGGAAAAAGCCTGTTCCGGCATGTTCAAATGTATTGATGATGTCATCAAAAACGGCGTAACTGCAGAGGAATTGGACCGGACCGTTTACAGTATGCGGACGGCGCATCTTTCCCTGTTCCGTTCCACCACTTCGGCGGCGACAGCGATTGGTCAATCGGTCTTGAGTTTCGGTTCACCGGATCCCCTTGACCGGTATTGTGATGCAATCAAACAATTGTCGGTGGAAGATATCCGCGCTGCAGCGGAACGGTATTTGAATCCGGATTCCGCAGCCGAGATCCGGATGCTCCCTGAAGCCAAAAAGAAAGATGCCCGGAAAACAAAGAAAAAAGAACAGGCATATCAGGCACAACAGGGCAAACTTGCCGACGGGCAGAAAACGCTCTATATTCCGGATATGGAATCGGCATTTACGGGAATCTGCCTCTGCCTCCACGGCGGCGAACATTATGAAACGGAAAAAACAGCCGCCTATTCCGATTGGCTGACGGACTGTCTTTTTGACGGTGCCGGAACTATGTCGGAAGAAGAATTTGCCTGGGCACTTGACCGCCATTCCATCCGGCTGGATGTCAATTCCGGCGTCAATGGCATCTTTGTCAATATGGAATGTCTGCGTGAAAATTTTGAAGAAGCGACAGCGTTGCTTATCAATATGTTATCCAACCCCTTATTCCCGGAAGATGCCTTGGCACGGGATCGGGATTCCTTGATCCAGACCTTGGAATCAGATCGTCAGGATCCGCGGAAAGCAGCATTCATTCTGGCGGATCAGATGGCATTCCGGAAAGGTTCTCCCGCCGGATTCAGTTATGATACACTGATCGATTCTTTGCAGAAAGCGAATGGCAAAAGTCTGCGTAAATTCCTGGAACAAACCGTTCTTTCCGCTCCGGATGCCTGTATTTGCGTTTTCGGTGCAATCACGCCGGCGGAAGCAGAAAAAACATTCCGGACTCTTCAGAAAGATATTCCGTGGAATAAAAAGGCAGCAAAATTGATCCCCAATGTGCCACAGGAAGGCGCACAACAGAAAGCATTGGTTCTGAAACGGGAACAAGCAGTCCCCGTCCTTTCCTTCCCCTGTCCGGGGCTGATGGAGGAAAGCAGCCAGCTGCCTCTGGAAGTGTTGCGGAATGCCCTCACCGGCATGTCTTCGTCATTGTTCAAAAACGTACGGGAAAAAGAAGGGCTTGCGTATTATACCTCCTTCCGTGCGTTCCAGACAGTTACGGGTGGACACATGGAATTTTTTGCCGGGACAGCGGCAGGGACAGCCGCCCGTGTCATGGAAAAGTTTGAAGGAGAACAGAAACGACTGGCAAAAAGCGGCTTGACGCAGGAAGAATTTGACAATGCCAAGGCATCGGCATTGTATACCCTTTCCACGGTATTCCAGGATATAGCCCGGTATGCGGCGGCATGTTCCAGCAAAGTATATCTCGGTTTTCCGGCATCCGCCATTGAAGACCGGCGGAAAGAACTGGAACATGCGGAACTGAAAAAAATAAATCGGATCATACGGAAACTTTTCGCACAATCCGATGTCCGGAAAATCGTTGTCTCTCCGGAAGAATATCAATTCTAAAAAACATAACCATCAGAGGTAAAAAAATGCCTGAAAGAAAAATAGGGAAAATTCCCGCAAGAACAAAACGGTATATTGCAGTTATGGCAGAAGCCGCGAAACGGGCAAAAGCAAGAACTGCCACCATAGAAACATTGACAGGAAAGAAAGTTATTCTGATTTCCATATCCGATATTTTCGATGCTCTTTGTTATATACATCCGGAATCATTTTCTAAGCTTCTGGGGTGCGATATCAGTTTGCCGGAAGTCAAATTGAATCGGGATTCCGCCATAGAAAGGTTCGGGAAACAGGTTATTGATTTAATCTTGCCGGAACCGGAGGAAGATGAAAATACAGTCTACTGCCATTCTGCAGAAGTTGACATGTATCTGTCACCCTACGGCGGATATATTGATATCATACTCTCCTCCATTACAACATTGGAAGAACCGGTGGTTGATTCTTTGCACATTGCAGCGGCATTGATTATGCGACCGATCCCGGAAGTAGAAAACATACTGGCGATCAACGGATTTAGAAATGATAGCGAATTCAAGTCCCGCATTGCCGCAAACCTCAAAGAAATATCAGAAGCGGAAGCCACAAACAACCGCAAAAAAGGCTTGGCATCGACGTTTGAAAATATTGCAAAAATCCGGGAATATCTTCTTGCGAATTGCTTTGGACAGGAAAATGTTATAAAAGATATCATCACGCAGCTTTCCATTGTCTGGGGAATGCCTCCGGCTGAACGGAATGCAAAACCGCTGTCCTTCTTCTTTGTCGGTGCGCCGGGGACCGGGAAAAGCCATATGACGGCTCTGCTTCAGAATGCGTTTGAAACGATTCTGGCTATTCCCAAAATAACCACCATTGATTTTTCCCGTTTTGCAACAGAACAACTTCCGATTGACCTGATTGGGCGGGATTCGGTTTGGAAAGATGGCGGACATGAAGGGATTTTGACCGGAGCTGCCGCCGCAAATCCGCAAGGGATCATCGTCATCGAAAACTATGAACGCGGACATGCCTGTGCGGTATCCTACCTGGATGGCATATTGGAAACCGGCTTTGCGTTTGATGAATTCACGAAGAAGAATGTATGTTTTTCCAAAAACATATTTGTGATCCTCACGCATAAAAAAGAATTTGCGGAATCCGATGAATTTCTGCAGCTTGTCTCCAAAGACGGTAAAAAGCCGCCGCGGGATAAGATCGTAGAAGGCTTGGTCAAATTTGAACCGGGTTTCCATTCCACGCTCCGTCTTGTGGATACCCCCATATTATTCCACAAACATAATTTCAATTCCTTCTTTCAAATCATCAAAAATAAATTATCATCTCTTGCCAACCGCTTTACAGTGGCTTACGATGCAGTATGTGAATTTGAATCGGAAAACCTTTACCAACTTTTGGTGGAAATGCACCCGAATGTGATTTCCGCGCACCCCATCATATCTGCTCTGGAAACAGCGATCCTCATTCCGTTGCAGGATTGGCTGCTGCATCATTACGACGATTTTGCACAAAGAAAAAAAATCCGTATCGTATGTGATACGCCGCCGGATTTTGAAGGTGCCCCGGAACGCAGTGCGTTCCATTCTTTTGAAGAATGGCTGGAAGCACGCACAAAACGGCGGATCCTTCAGGCAAAACGGCTGATTTTTAGCCAGGAAATAAATTTGACTTCCGATGCGGTCGTGCTGCATATGAAAAACATTTCTTACGTGGTCATCCCGAATATTGAAGATGCCGGTTATTTCGCCGTCACTGTGCCGGATGTTTCGTTTTCTGATCTTGTCGGTGTCGATCTGGTAAGAGAACGGATCTCGGAAGTCATTGATTACTTTAACCACCCTGCAAAAAACCGTGTCCGCCCGGATACAGGAATCGTATTATACGGACCTCCGGGAACCGGGAAAACATCTGTTGCAAAAGCGATTGCAAAAGAACTGGGAGTTCCGTTCATTATGGCAATGGGGGCAGACTTCCTGAAACCGCACCAGGGGGAAGGTGTCGAAAGTGTGAAAAAACTTTTTGCAGCAGCAAGACGTTATGGTGCCGTGGTGTTTATTGATGAAGTCGACGGTATCGGCTCCCGCGGCGGAATGTCAAGTGAAGTAGACCGGATCATTAATGCTTTTCTGACGGAACTGGATGGTTTCCGGGAAAGAAATATGCTTGTAATCGGCGCAACAAACCGCTATGATGCCTTGGATGAAGCTCTGGTCCGCCCCGGTCGTCTTTCTCTCAAAATACAGCTTGGTCTGCTGCATCGTGCAGATGACCGGCGGAAACTGATCGAAGAAGCACTGAACAAAGTGCAGGAAAAAGTTTCTGCGGAAATTATCACAAAACTTGTGGAAACAACCAATTCCTGGTCACCGGCAAACTTGACCGCCATGGTCAACGGAGGTGTAAGACTTGCACGCCGCGCCAATGAAGAAATCAATCTTTCCCATTTTGTCAAGGCACGGACAATCGTCATGCTGGGGGAAGATCCCCAACAGCAGGAAGGCTCCGCCAAAGATATACGGCTTACGGCAGTACATGAAGCCGGTCACGCTGTAACCGCAGTTTTACGCGGCATCCCGTTTGTTCAGGCAACGATACAAGGCGTGGGGACAACGGCAGGCTTTGTTGAACACCTCGGACTGCAGGGTTTCTCCACCGCAGAAGATATCGCACATTTGATCGATATGTGTCTCGGCGGCCGTTCCGCAGAAGAATTACTGGCAGAACCCTCCAATGGTGTACAATCCGACTTTGAACATGCGACCCGTCTTGCAGCAGATATGATCAAACTCGGACTTGCCAAAGGAAATATCATGGCAGTGACCGGTGAATCGACAAAAGAATTCACCCTGCGGCACCGGGATGAAATCGAAGATATTCTTCAGGAAAGAATGAAAAGTGTTCAGAAACTTCTTTTGGAACACCAGAATTTCCTGAAAGCCGTTGCAGAGGCTCTGGAAACACAGAAATTGCTTTTTGAGGCTGATATCCTTTCCATTAAGGCAAATATGGAGGAACAAGCATGACAATACACCTTCAGAATTCCTACCAACCAGTCTGGCAGCCGAAATACCCGAAACGGGATGTAAAACAAGTATCACTGGATAATTACTCGTTTCAAACTTACACAACGGATAAAAAAGTCGGCATCATTGTACAGGATTTGGAACTGGAAGACCCTGCCTGCTTCTGGATCGATTATGAACACGTATACCTGAGGGTCAATTGGTCAACGTGGGGTACGGTCAGCACCTCAAATCCGAAACAGATCCTCTCCTTATGCAACAGTCATTTCTGCATGATTATGGATTCCCGGAATAATTCAATCCAGGAATCCATTCTGCCGGTTTACCGGATCTCTGCACTGCCGAAAATTCTTTTTCCGGAAACTTTGGATCAGACAAAAGAAGATTGTTTGTTTCCCATGACAAAGGACAAAACAGAGGTTACCCCTGATATCATGGAAGATACGGATTATAAACGATGCTATGATACTATTTCCAAAACAATAAAAGAAATTTCCGAAGACCTGGATATATACCAAAGTGTAAAACTGGGTGAACATTGTGCATCTGCAGTGATTTCATCTGACACTCATGCTTTGCTTTTGCGATTTTTGCCGGATATCACCAATTATAAAACCTATATTTCTCCGGATGATAAAAAAATGTATCTGGAAGATGAATGGAGAAAAGAAAAAATTTCACTGGATTTTGTCGAACATTTGCGGAGCATGAAGAAATATCTTGCAGAAGAAGAACCAAAGGCATCCATTGATATCGGCTTCCTTGCAAACACAGAAACAATAGACAGATTTCGGGAGTTTGTGGACGAAAAAGATATTGCAGATCTGAAATTGCTTACTTATGTCACGTTGAAAGACGATCTTTACGGTATTTTCAAATAGGATACAATATAAAAGAAAGTTGATCTCTCTTTTTTTACACAGAAAGCGCAACTGCAGAAAACTCCATTTTTTCCGGAGTAATACAGTTGCGCTTCTTATTTTTTACCGCAGGGAATTACGTTATCGGATCCGGTAATAATGACTTACCTGCATGTCTTCCGGACAGTTTTCCCCATGACTGCCCTGGGTGGGGGCAACCGGGTGCTGACCGTGGTCCGGAACAAAGGTCAGAACACGGTGATAATCTTTCCAACATTCATCCATGGTTTCCGCAAGGACTTCAAACCGTTTTGCCGCGAGTTCCAGCTCTTCTTTGGCTTCCGGTGAATCCACACCGGTTTTATGCGCCACGGCATCGTATCCGGTCATATAACTGATGATCACATCATATTTATTTTCCCGGAGCAACTGCAATGTCATCTGATAAGACATTTCATCGGTCCGGAAGGAATAATAATCCACATTCCGCTGACGGAAAATCGTGTCGATACTGCAACTGTTGATCGCCACAATCGCAACATTCAATCCGGCTTCCGCCATTACATCAAATAACGTTTCCACTTTCAATACCGGTTTTTCATATTTTGTAATCCCGTGTACCGCCGGCGGTGTACCGGTGAAGATGGAACCGTAACAGACCGGAGTCACACTGGGCATCACACAGGTGGATTTAATTTCAAGTCCGGCAACGGCTTTGATCCGCTGGAACACATCAGGTCTGTAATTTTCCTGGACATTGCCGCAGGCATCCGCACAGAAAAGCAAGGCTTTCTTTGTTTTGCCGATACCGTCCATGATATGACCGGCATGGTCAACAACGCTTGCGACTGCGGAAGCGGCACAGGTTGCAGGTTTCCGGATTCCGAGCAGTTCACAGAAGGTAGGGGTCAAATCCGCAATACTGTGTTCACGATCATATTGTTTCATAAATTTCTGCAATTCAGCAGAAGCGGCATTCACATCAAAATTTTCCATAATCAATTACCTGAAAGAGTTGTTGAGTTATAAATTGCCTCTTAATGAGGTAATTTCAAAAGTCCGGCAAAATTTGGCTGAAAAAGGATTGTTGAAGAGATGGAAATGGTAGTTTGTTCCGGCGTCGCCATACGGCTATGCCGCGACAAGGCGTGGCTACCCAGTGGGTAACCGCCACAAACGCTCCGTTTTCAGATCTCAACAAGAGTTTTCAGGCATTTTTGAAGACTTTAGAAATTGCCTCTTAATATAAACTGCAAAAAGGGAAAATGCAATTCCGGCGGTAAAAATATTGTGCAAAAAAGTCCTATTTTTCCGGACATGGTATTTGACATTTGAAAAAAAATGTTTACAGTACCTTTGTAACAGTTGATTTTTGATTTTTACAGGAAAGGAGTATGACCGTGAAATTTTTTCTGTTCGTTTTCCCGCTTTTTGCTTTTTGTACCATATTTTCCGCCGAACCGGACCGGAAAAACTGGAAATGGGCTGCCAATGAAAAAGCTCTCAGCGTAACGTTTGAACTGCCCGCCGGATATTATGCTTATGCCGGAAATACCAGACCCGTTCTGATGCCCGCCGGGAAAATATTGGCGGCTCCCGCCCCTGTTTCAAAAACAGATCCGGTTCTGGGCGAAAAACAGGAAGTTTTTACCGGTGGAAAAACGTATACCTGGTCTTTTGATCTGAAATCGCTGAAATATCCTCTTTCTCTCTCTGTGGAATGGCAGTTATGCAAAGAACCGGGAAAACAGGGGAACGAATTGATTTGCCTTATGCCCGGAGAAGCCGGGCTTGCCGTCTTTGAAACCCCGGCTGATCTGTACAAAAAAATCGAGCCGCCGGAACATAATAAAACAGAGGATCCCGGAGAAATCCAGGTCGATGAACAAGTGGTATTTTTACAGAAATTCAAGGTGCTGCGCCGGGTCAGCGGATATCAATCCCCGAAAGAATTACGTGCATTCCTCCGGGGCGACAATATCTCCAGTTTTTCCTTTGAAGATAAGGGCGTTTTAATGAGTTTGCTGTTCGCTCTGTTCGGCGGATTGCTTTTGAATCTGACACCCTGTGTGTTGCCGTTGATCCCTGTCAATCTTGCCGTGATCGGTGCCGGAACAAACAGTCAAAATCCAAAAAAAGAACGGTTCCTCCGCGGGTGTCTGTACGGTGCCGGGATTGCATTGACTTACGGTGGACTCGGAATCGTGGCGGTCCTCACGGGGACGACATTCGGTCAATTGGATTCCAGTTGGATCTTTAATGGAATTGCCGCTTTGATCTTTTTGATCCTGGGACTTGCCATGTTCGGCGTATTTCATTTTGATATTTCTTCCGTTGCCGCCGGAAAATTCCGTATGCCTTCCGCCGCCGGAAGAAGCGGTGTATTTTTGATGGGCGCATTGGCGGCTGTCCTTGCCGGTGCCTGTGTTGCCCCCGTGATTGCAGCTGCACTTGTTCAGGCAGCAAAACTTTCTGCTCACGGGAATTATGCCGGATTATGTCTGCCGTTACTGGTAGGATTGGGAATGGCATTGCCCTGGCCATTTGCCGCTGCCGGAATCGCATTTTTCCCGAAACCGGGCGGATGGATGAATTATGTAAAAATGGGATTGGGGATCCTGATCTTGTGTCTGGCAGCATATTACGGTTGGATCGCATACCGGCTGCTGAATCCGACGGAGACAGCAAACGATTGGAATAAAACGATTTCTTATCAGGATATCAACAACGCATTGACCCGGTCTGCTGCGGTCAACAAACCGGTATTGCTTGATTTCGGAGCATCCTGGTGCAAAGCCTGTGCTTTGATGGAAAAAAATTCATTTCCGGATCCGGATGTACAGAAGGAATTGGAACATGTGATTCTGCTGAAAATCGCCGCAGAAAAACCATCAGAACCTGCCACAGCAGAATTACTGAAAACATTTGGTGTCAAAGGTCTGCCGGAATTACTCCTGATCGAACCGGAATCCAGAGTGGGGAAAAAACGGTAAAAAAAACGGGGCATACTGTTTTTTGCAGCAGCCCCGTTCTGTTATCAATCTTCAAAGAATTTGCGCGCTTCAAACATGACCGGGTCGATGAAATCTTTGTGGAGATCAAACATCTTACGGAAAAATTCGTTGCGGTTGGCAGAGAACTGATTGACCGGATAGGCTTCCAACGCATGGGCAAAAATCTGCGGATCATGTGCCACCAATGCCTGTGACTGCAATGTCTGGAATTCCGCAAGAGAACTGATCAAACCTTTGAACGGGGACGGAATATACAAATCTTCCACCGGCTTGATTTCGTCTTTATAAATGTCCATGGAATATTCCAGAGGTGCTTCATACGGCATATCTTTCACCGCGCCGTAGTTGGGACGGCTTGCCACGATCCGCATGGGTTCCAGTCCGGCAAGAGCCCGCAGAATCGGAATAGTCAGATCCCACTTACTCAAAGCGAAATCGCCGGGCGCATTCCAGTCGATATTTTCCGGATGTTTGGATTTCTCGCAGAACGCATCAAAATGCAGGTTGATTTTCTTCAGTTCATCTTCATAAACACCTGTCGGATCGTAATCTTTTCCGTCACCGAACCGGAATTGCTGATAATCCAATGCATCTTTCAGGAAAAGATGCGCCATACCATCCAATTCGGTGGAAAAAATCAACGTTTTGTATTTTTCATAGCAGGTGTACAAGCCGTTCAGAGCAATACGAACGGCATAAGTCTGCCACGGCAGAGTACACCAAGGCATATCCATACCGTTATCAACCGGATTTTTCCAATCTTTCAAACAACGGGGCAACAGAGAGCCGTACAGATCTTCCCCTTTGTATGAGCCGCGCAGAATGAAAGACAGGTGATTGACCCCGGCAGCAACAACATCCCAGCCGGTATCCAGTTCTTCTTTGCCGAAACACAATCTGGTCAAGTCCACACGGTGATTGGAGAAACCGCCGCAGATACCGAGCGCACGGATCTTTGTCTGTGTGTTTACCATATGACTGTATACGGAAACCGGATTCGGGAACAGAAGCATCAATGCATTGGGACAGAGCTTTTCCATTTTCCGCGCAAAATTCAAAATAGTGAATCCAAGACGTAAAGAAAGAAACGCTCCGTTCACCGTCAACTGATCACTGGAAAAATAACCGTATTCTGCCCCCATAAAACGCGCAAGGGATTCAATGGGTTCGGTACGCGCACCCATGGTGATATACACCAGATCAAGCCCGGGTAAACCGTCATCCAAACCATCCGGGACACTGACGCGGCAGTTTTTGACCGATGCAAATTCCGGACATGCCAGAATCCCACGGGCAACTGCTTCTGCGCGATCCTTACGCAAATCAATCAACCGGATCTCTCCGTTTTCAAATACCTGGGGGGATGTGGCAAAAATACCACGGAAAATCGGCAAAAGCCGCAAGGAACCACCGCCGATAAACGCTGCTTTCATATTCCTGTCTATCCTTATGTTTATTCAAGTTGTTGATTTACAGAAAAAATATTTTATGTAAACGTTTTTTTCTGAGTGAAAAAAATATATCACTCTTGTGCTTGTTTGTCAAGCAGTTTTTTTAAGATTTCAAGGAAAATCAAAGAAAAAAAGTACGATCCAATGCCGTTTTCCCGGTCCGGAAAATGCCGATGTTATATTTTTTAATTTCAGAATCTTGTCCCAAATATAAACAACGTCTTTTTTTTCGGTTCTTCGACGGTTTGTACCACAATTATGCTCAAAAATATATAATAAGCAAATACAGAATGTAGAATCGACCTGTTTTATACGTAAAATAAGTATAAACCTTAACGTCCAGACAAACTTGGATTTGCCGATAGACAAGCCCCAACGGGGCGGCAAGAGTCAGACAGCCCAGGGTGAAGCGCAGCGTAACCCTGGGATAAGACATTGAATAATATTGTCCCA
>JAFVSW010000285.1 GCA_017503545.1 Lentisphaeria bacterium
ATGTTTTGATGTCGATGATGCCTTTTTCCGGCATGACAAAGCGTTTTCCTTTATAAGCTGCCAGATATTTCTGTTCCAACGCTTTGCCCTGTTTCAAAAACGAATCCACTTTGCGGATCTGTTTTTCCACTGCAGCAAGGAGACGGACTTTCCGTTTGACAGCAAAGGGGAAACGGTTGAAGCGGAATTTCGCATACTGATTGAAGAGTTCCAGACATTCATTTTCCAGTGTCAGAAATGCTTTTTCCGGGTTTGCATACACTTTCATCCCCATCCGGACGGCGTTATTGCGGTAGAAATAAAGATCTTTATAAAGATAGATCATTTCATTATAACGCAATTTCAATTCTGCCGTCTGCAATTTCAAGGCGTGAAGATTGGTCCAATATTCTTTGGAGGGTTCATCGTCCAATGGATTACGCACTGAAGCAAGCAGAAATTTCAGATATTCCTTTGCCTGATCACTATACAACAATTTCAATGCCGGATCTTTCTGGAAGTCGGCACAAACCACATTCGCCGCCGGGAAGAATTTGCAGAAGTGACGGACCATAGCTGTATGCTGTCCCAGAATTTTACCTTTGGCATCATGTATAGCGATCAGATTGACATCCATACAATCGTTATATTCCATTTTGCCGGTACTGAGGGGACCCGTCAAACGCCATTGACATTTTGTCATGGCTCTGCCGAGAATATTTTTTACGCCGTTCAATTTCATTTGAGCAAACGGAACGGAGCCATTCCCGGTTTTCAGAAGAACCGAAGTTCCCTTTGAGGAATAAAGCCCTTTGTATACATGGGCGGTATCCATGACGACGTGTGTGGTGCCGGGCAGGAGTTCATCCCATTCTTTGGCATAGCGTTTGCCATCATAAGATTTTGCCGGCCAGCCATCGAAGATGATGTGTTTTCCTTTTTGCAGGAATTTGGGGACTGCATCGCGGAAGAAAAGCGGGGTGGCATTGGCTTTCGGGACGATGACCACATCGTATTTGCAGAAATTATCGTCTTTGAAAATTTCCGCATTTTCTCCGATTTCCTTCAAATTTTTGAGGATTGCAGCTGCTTCTTTGCGGTTTTGTTCCCACTCAAAAACCCCGCAGAGCGGAGCGGCGGAAATGCAAACCGTCACACAGAATAAAAGTAAAATCGAATGGAGTTTCAACATGATTATTTTGCCTTTGCTTTATCCGAAATCTTGATATAGCGGATCGTACCGACAAAACCATCGGTTTTGAGTTTCTTCTCTTTTGTACGCTGCCAGGGCGCAGGATAAATGCCAACACGCAAATTGCGGTTCTGTACCAGATTGATGTCGCCTTTGACTTCTTTTTCAGCGAGGAGAACGCCATCGAGGAACATGAAAAGTTTATCGCCTTTTTTGGTAAGGATGAGGTGATACCATTGATTGTTGACCAGTGCCTGTTTTACGGGTGCAGAAAAAGTCTGTGCTTTTCCATTCATGGTATAGCCGAAAGAAAATTTCTTACCCTGCCAGGTTCCGTAATTAAGATAGAAACCGGAATTTTTTTCGGAAT